>NZ_JBYTBO010000027.1:0-71693 GCF_058789255.1 Pseudomonas sp. FW215-R2 | reverse complement strand
GGTGAAGCTGGCGGGTGGGTTGAATCAGTACCGGTACGTGCCGAATCCGACGGGGTGGGTGGATCCGTTGGGGTTGAGCTCCAACTGTCCGCCGCCTAATAAGCCGGGTTGTTCGGTGCCGGATGGGGTGAGTGGTTCAGTTGTTGATGAGGGTGAGCCAGCGCTGCCGAAGATGACGGCGCAAGAGCGGAGGGCGAGAATTGATGAGTTAACAGAAAATATTGCATTAAAAGAGTTGAAAGATATGGAAAGCGCTAACAAAAAATCTCATTTTTTACAAAAACATGGCGCCCAAACCACTCTAGCTTCGCAGCAAGAGCGTCTGCAATATGCTAAAAATCCTACTACGGGAAAAGTTGAGATGAAACTAAATAAAAAAACTAAGCTTATGGAACCAAGCATTCCACGAGCTGCAACTAGATTTATAAGTCATAGAGATCAGTTGAATGCAATTAATCGTGCTAAATTAATTTTCCGACGGACTGGGAGTCTATCGCTCTCATCGCTCCCAGTGGAGATGGGAAGAAAGGTTGGAGAGGGGTATAGGGGGAAACAAGTGGAATATATAGAGCCAACAAGAACTGTCGTTATACTCGATAGTCATGGTGAGGCTATAACGGCTTATGTGGATTGATATCAAATGAAACCTAATCCAAAGCTTTCAATTTTGCCTGGCTTTCTATTTGTCTTTGACATTGACTATCCTCACGAAGGGGCTGTTGAAGAACTAATATGTTTGGCTGATGTAAATGATTCTTCTGATTTGATTAGAATTTTTGATGCTGTTCTGAAACCGGAGTTTGTTGGGTACTCTGAATCGGATAGGTGTTGGATAATTGATACGATTTCCTATTATTTGGAAAGGGGAGAAACATTTGTTGAGGTTTTGGAAAAGAGAAGTTTTTTATTTTCTGACGAGATAGTCGATGGGCGTGGCTTTATGCGCGTGTTGCTAGAATGTCTTTCTTTATATGAGGGTGAGATAGGTAAGGTTAAAGATCTATAGAGTTACATTCTATGCTTGAGGTTTTTATGTGTTTTGGGTTTTGGGCGGGTTGGTTGTTTTATTGGTTTTTATAATGAAGATGAAAATTGTGGGAGCTGATTTGTTTGGCCAAAGCCGATTCGCCACGTTTCCGATCGAGGTGAAGTGATGTTGAGGGATCCGTATTTGAGTGAAGAGTTTGAACCGGACTTGACGTGGCTTATAGGTGTTTTCGATGTTTATGATCGGGAAGAAACTCGAGGTTTGGAACTCGAGGATTACAACCCTAATGACTCTGCTGATAGAGAGCTTCTTGTTAGAAAGTATTGCCTGAATCTGCCATGCCTTTCCTATAGACATAAGCTGGTGCTGTTTGGAAATTTGGAAATGATACTTCAGGATCCAAATTATGAGTTTCAAAAACTATTCGAGATCGATGAATGCGAAGCAGCAAGTTGGCCGCGGGGAGAATGGTATTCTCTAGAGGATCCACGCGGCTTCTTCCAAGATATCTATAAGTTTGCGAAGGAAGCTTGGGGGGAGGATCTTGCGAAAGCCGCTGGAGAGGATCGGTCCACATGGTAGTTACCGAGCTTTTACATTAGCGATGACCTGAAATGAGCGCCTCGTTAAAAGGTAGCGCGCTTATGCTGTCGATAACATGCACGCTATACCCCGGAACATTCTTAGCATGATGCTTCGCCTGCGAAGCCATCTCCGCCAACTGACTCGCATCCAGTTGCGCACAAGCTTCAGGATGCAAATGCACCACGCCAATGGACAGTGACAACAACGGAAACTCCTGACGAATACCCTGACGATTCGGCGCAACAAAACACCCAGCTTCAAGATGTTCAGGGCGGTAGAAGCGACGGCATTGGCTCTGGAAATCATCAAGCAATTGGTTCAGCCGTTTGCGCCAATCCTCCGGGCCGAGCACCAACAGAAAATCGTCCCCCCCAATATGCCCGACAAAGTCGCGAGAAGGATCAACGCGTTCATTCAAACACTGCGCCAGACACAACAACACCTCATCCCCCCGCCCATACCCATAGATATCGTTAAAGGGCTTGAAGCTGTCGATGTCGACATAGCAAATGACCGACTCCCGCCCCTGTTGCAGCAACCGCGTCAGGCATTGTTGGATCGGTACGTTGCCGGGTAGCAGAGTCAGCGGGTTGGCATAGCGAGCCTGCTGGATCTTCAGCTCGGTAATCAGCTTGAGCACGTCAATCACCCGACCCAGGCCCAGGTAGCTGCCGTTGAGGGTGATGATGAAGTCTTCTTCGATGCGCTGCCGGGCGCGGCTGGTGATCAGGCGGCTGACTTGTTGCAGCGACTGGCTCATTTCCACGGCGAGGAAGTCGTCGTTCATCAGGCGGCTGATGGGTTTGCGGGCGAACAGGTCGGTGGCGAACGGCTTGAGCAGGGCATCGGACAATGAATGACGATGCACGATGCCGCAGGGCTGGCCTTGCTCGTCGAGCACTGCCAGCGAGTTCAGGTTGGCTTGACGACGGAACGCTTCGAGCACGGTGGCGGTCGGTGTGTCGCGGTCCACAGCCGGTTGATCGTTGAGCAGGGCGCTGAGGTCACTGCCTTCGTCATTCAGCGCCACGGCGCTGCTGTCGTGCTTGGGCATCAACGCCCGGGCATCGCGTGGCGGATGTTCCTGAGGGCGCCCAAGCAGGTAACCTTGCACCAGATCGACACCCATTTCGGTCAGCACCGCCAGCTCTTCTGGCAACTCGATGCCTTCGGCAATCACCTGCGCCCGCGAGGCCTTGGCGATCTGCAGGATCGATCCGACGAACTCTCGCTTCAACGCGTCCTGGTGAATGCCGTCGATAAAGTGCCGATCAATCTTCACGTAATCCGGCCGCAGCTCCGACCACAGGCGCAGGCTCGAATAACCCGCGCCAAGATCATCAAGTGCAATCGAAAACCCCATGGCTCGGTAGTGATGCAGCGCGGTTTGCAGCAGCTGGAAATCGTCGATCGGCGTCTGTTCGGTGAGCTCGATCACCACCTGGCTCGGTGGAATGCCGAAATCCTGAAGCAGTTGCAGCGTACGCCCCGGCTGGTGCGCGGCTTCGAGCAGGGATTCGGGAGAGACGTTGAGAAACAGCTTGCCCGGCAGTTGCTGCTCGTTGAAACGGCGGCAAGCGCTTTGGCGGCAGGCGATTTCCAGTTCGCTCAAGCGCCCGGCCTGGCGGGCCACGGCAAAGAGGGCGATAGGGGAGTGCAACGGGCTGTTGGACGGGCCACGGGTCAGGGCTTCATAACCGAGAATGCGTCGTTCAGAGAGGCAAATGATCGGCTGGAACAGGCTGTGCAAACCGCTTTGAGTCAGGATCGAGCTCAAGGCACTCAGCTGTTCGGTCGTGGTCATGGCATTCTCTGGCGATAAAAAAGGACTGGGAGCGTTCTCGATGAAGAGAACCGCTCCCAGTCCTTTATTGCACGACAGAATGATGACTGTTTGATGACGATCCGGGGATCGTCAGCATTAAATTGCCATCACCTTACTTCTTGGCCACCTGATTGCTCAGCTTCAGGTAATCCAGCAGTACGCGCCCGGTCTCGCTCAGGTAGGCGTCGTCTTCCGGTTTGACCTTGTCCGGCTCGGCTGCCGCGAGGGCGTCGTCGTCTTCTTTCTTCAGCTCTTTGAGCGGTTCTTCGCCTTTGGCCTTGCGACGGATGTTTTCCATCGCCAGTTGCTTGGCGTCGATATCGGCGTGCTGGGCACGGCGATCGGCTTCATTGAGGCTGACGGTTTTCTCTTCCATCAGTTTCTGCGCCAGGGCCAGCTTGTCGCGAATGAACACGAATTCCGCATCTTTCGCCGAACGTACGTCATGCTCCGACTTGAGCTGCGCGATGTACGGCTTGAACGGGTCAACCGCAGGCTTGATGGCCGGTTTGATGGTGTCCCATGGCATGGCTTCCGGCAGAGCGCTCTCGCCGATTTCCTTGGTGTCGATGATCGACGGGTAATCGATGTCCGGCAGTACGCCCTGGTGCTGGGTGCTCTGGCCGGAAACCCGGTAGAACTTGGCCAGGGTCAGTTTCAGTTCGCCATGGTTCAGCGGCTGAATGGTCTGCACGGTGCCTTTGCCGAAGGTCTGGCCACCGATGATCAGCGCGCGGTGGTAGTCCTGCATGGCGCCGGCGAAGATCTCCGAAGCCGACGCGGACAGGCGGTTGACCAGCAGCGCCATCGGGCCTTTGTAGAACGCACCCGGGTTTTCGTCTTCGAGCACATCGACCCGGCCATCGGCGTTACGCACGAGCACGGTAGGGCCTTTGTCGATGAACAGGCTGGTCAGTTCGGTAGCTTCCTGCAGGGAGCCGCCGCCGTTGTTGCGCAGGTCGATGACCACGCCGTCGACTTTCTCTTTCTGCAGTTCGGTCAGGAGTTTCTTGACGTCGCGAGTGGTGCTCTTGTAATCCGGATCGCCGGCACGGAACGCCTTGAAGTCGAGGTAGAAAGCCGGAATCTCGATCACGCCGAGTTTGTAGTCCTTGCCGTCCTGTTTCAGGCTCAGGATGGATTTCTTCACGGCCTGGTCTTCGAGCTTCACCGCTTCACGGGTGATCGGCACGATCTTGCTGGTCTGGTCGTTCGGCGCATTGCTCGCCGGGATGACTTCCAGACGAACCACGGTGCCTTTCGGACCACGGATCAGCTTGACCACTTCGTCCAGACGCCAGCCGACCACGTCGACCATTTCTTTGTTGCCCTGGGCAACGCCGATGATCTTGTCTGCGGGAGCAACCTGCTTGGTCTTGTCGGCCGGGCCTGCCGGCACCAGGCGCACGACTTTCACCTGATCGTTGTCGCTCTGCAACACGGCGCCGATGCCCTCGAGGGACAGGCTCATGTTGATGTCGAAGTTTTCCGCGTTATCCGGCGACAGATAGTTGGTGTGCGGGTCGTAAGACATGGCGAAGGTGTTGATATACGCCTGGAAGATGTCTTCGGCACGGGTCTGGTCCAGACGCGCCAACTGGTTCTTGTAGCGCTTGGTCAGGGTTTCCTGGATCTGCTTCGGATCCTTGCCGGCGATCTTCTGCCGCAGCACTTCGTCCTTGACGCGTTTGCGCCACAGGTCGTCAAGTTCGGCGGTGGATTTGAGCCACGGGGCGTCCTTGCGATCGATCAGCAAGGTTTCCTTCGTGGAGAAGTCCATCTTGTCGACGCCTTTGTTCAGCTCGGCAATGGCGAAGTCCAGACGCGCTTTCACGCGGTCCAGATAACGCTTGTAGATGGTGAAGCCGGCGTTGAGGTCGCCGCTCTTGAGGAAGTCGTCGAACTGGGTCTTCCACTTGTCGAATTCGGCGATGTCGCTGGCCATGAAGTAGCTGCGCGACGGGTCCAGCAGCTTGATGTAGCTGTCGTAGATGATCACCGAGCGCGCATCGTCGAGCGGTGGCTTGCTGTAGTGGTGACGTTTGAGCAACTCGACGACGTTCAGACTGGCAATCACTTCATCGCGATCAGGCTGCAACTTGTCCCAGCTGTTGGCTGCGAATGTGGTGCCCGACACCGGCAAGAGGCCGATACCGATGAAAAGAGCGAGGGCGGTGCTGGGGAGCAAATGCTTCATGCTGATTCGACGCGGGGACAATTGATAACGCATATTAGGCCGTCTTTGAAGTCGCCGGTACCTCTACGCTCTGTACGATAACTGCTGTTCAGCGTTCGTTCAGACCCCAGGGCCGGTCGCATAATGCAAAAAGCCCGGCGCTTCAGCTTCGGGCTCAGTCCAGACTCACTATGGAGGCACTGTGAAGGCATTGCAAGGCGTTGAAGGTCAAGTGGCATGGGTTGATGAGCCGAGTCCTACGTGTGATGTAGGACAAGTTCGCATCCGGGTGGCGGCAGCCGGCCTCAATCGCGCGGATTTATTACAGAAGGCGGGCCTTTATCCACCGCCGCCGGGTGCCAGTCAGGTGCTCGGTCTTGAGTGCTCCGGGGTGATCAGCGAAGTCGGCGCCGGTTCTTCCTGGCAGGTCGGTGATCGTGTCTGCGCCTTGCTGGCCGGGGGCGGGATGGCCGAAGAAGTGGTCGTCGACGGGCGGCATGTGCTGCCCGTTCCGGAAGGCGTGTCGCTGATCGAAGCGGCTGCACTGCCTGAGGTGTACGCGACCGTCTGGCTGAATATTTTCCAGCTCGCTGCGCTCAAACCGGGTGAGAAAGTTCTTCTGCATGCCGGGGCCAGTGGTATCGGTTCAGCCGCCATTCAACTGTGCAAGGCGTTTGGCAATCCGTGCTGGGTCAGCGTCGGTTCGACCGAGCGCTTGGCCTACTGTGAAGCACTGGGGGCGCAAGGTGGCGTGGTGCGCACCGATGATCTGGAGAGCCTGCGGGATTTCGGGCCGTTCGATGTGATTCTGGATCCGGTGGGCGGTCATTATTCGGCACTGAATCTGAAGCTGATGGCTCAGGACGGGCGTTGGGTGCTCATCGGTCTGATGGGCGGCCGCGAAGCGAAACTCGATCTGGCCCAGGTGCTGGCCAAGCGCGTGCAACTGCTGGGTTCGACCTTGCGCAGCCGCAACGATCAGTTCAAGGCCGATTTGTTCAGTGATCTGAGCCAGCACGTGTGGCCGCTGTTTTCCGAGGGACGCTTGAAGCCGCAACTGGCCAAGACCTTTGCGATCAAGGATGCCGAGGCGGCGTTCGCCGAACTGGCGAGCAATACGGTGGCGGGGAAACTGGTGCTGGTGATCGACGAAAGCCTGAGCTGATCATCGATGCTTGTGGGAGCAGGCTTGCTCCCACAAGACAATCGCTTACTTCCAGAGATGAATCGGCCAGCCGGATTTTTCGGCCTGCTCGCGCAACACCGGATCCGGATTGACCACGTGAGGGTAATCCACCTTCAGCAGCAGCGGCAGGTCATTGCGAGAGTCGGAATAGAAACTCGCGCCCTCGAGATTCTCTTCTTCGGCGTCCAGCCATTCCAGCAAACGGGTGATCTTGCCTTCGCGGTAGGTCAGGGTGCCCACGGTGTGGCCGCTGTATACGCCATGTGCCACTTCCAGTTCGATCCCCAGAATCTCGTCGATGCCCAACCGCTCGGCAATGGGTTTGACCAAGTGTGTACCCGAAGCCGAGATCACCAGAATCCGGTCGCCGGCCTTGCGGTGGGCGGCGATGGTTTTGGTCGCGTCGCTGAAGATGATCGGCTCGATGAAGTCTTCCACCCACGGACCGACCAGATGTTCGACTTCTTCCGGGGTTCGACCGATCAAGGGTTCGAGGCTGAATTCCATGAAGTCTTCCATGCGCAACTTGCCATGGCTGTAGGCGTCCATCAGCTCGTTGTTCTTGCGCATGAACGACTCGGGATCGACCCAGCCCAGGCGCCCCATCTGCTCGCTCCAGAGGGTGGCGCAGTCGCCGTGGATCAGGGTTTCGTCCAGATCAAAAATTGCCAGAGCCATCAGTGCAGTTCTCTCTTCAACGTCAGCAAAGTCATCAGGCTACCTCACACAGGGCCGTCGGATCGATGGAAAGTGCCAGGCGCTGACCGTCGGGGTGCAGGTCCGCCGCCGAACGGTTGAGCACATCCACCACCAATTCCACGCCCCGGGCTTCGATGCGATAACGGATCACGTTGCCCAGCAGACTGTGGCTGCGAATCTGCGCATCGAGTTCGCCGTTCAGGCTCAGTTCGATGGCCTCCGGGCGAATGGCGATGCGATGGTTGATCGGCCGCTGCAACAGCTTCGAGGCACTGTCGGCGTCCAGCAGGTTGTAGTTGCCGATGAACCCGGCGGCGAACACATCGACCGGTGCGGTGTAGAGGGTTTCGGCGTCGCCGCTTTGTACGATCTTTCCCTGATTCATCAGGAAAATCCGGTCAGACATGGTCAGGGCTTCTTCCTGATCGTGTGTGACGAAAATCGTGGTCAGGCCGAGTTCGCGCTGGATCTGACGGATCTGCTCGCGCAGGTGTTTGCGAATCCGTGCATCGAGGGCCGACAGCGGCTCATCCAGCAACAACAGACGCGGACGGGTGACCAGCGAGCGGGCGAGGGCGACACGCTGGCACTGACCGCCGGAGAGCTGGTGCGGATAACGGCTGGCGAAATCGTTGAGCTCAACCAGTTTCAACACTTCGGCGACGCGCTTGTGGCTGTCGTCGGAGTTAACCTTCTGCATGCGCAGGCCGAAGGCGACGTTCTGCTCCACGGTCATGTTGGGAAACAGTGCGTAGCTCTGGAACACCATGCCGATCCCGCGTTTCTGTGGCGTCAGCGGCACGATGTCGACGCCATCGAGCAAAATCTTGCCGCCATCCACCGGCGTCAGACCGGCGATGCAGCGCAGCAGGGTGGATTTGCCGCAACCGGACGGGCCGAGCAGGGTGACGAATTCACCCTTCTGGATTTCGCAGTTGATGTCGCTGAACACCGTGGTGCCCGCATAGTTTTTCTGAAGGTGTTGGACGCTGACATAGCTCATTCGCTTTTGTCCTTGTTCAAGATGTTGGCGACCCAGGTCAGGACCAGCACGAAAAAGAAGTAGGAGATCACCAGCGCACTGGTGAAGTGGCCGCTGCTGTTACGCATGTTGTTGAGGTAGACCTGCAGGGTTTCGTAGCGGGTGCCGACCAGGATGTTGGCGAACACGAACTCACCGAACAGGAACGAGAACGACAGCAGCAACGCGACCATCAAACCCTTGCGCAGGTTCGGCAGCACCACCAGGAAGGCCGCCTGAAAAGTGCTGGCGCCGAGCAATTGGGCGGCGTCCATCAGGTCGCGCAGGTTGATCGCTTGCAGGTTGTTGGTGATCGCCCGGTACATGAACGGCAGCGCCACGGTGAAGTAGCAACCGATCAGGATCCACGGCGTGCCGACCATCGCGAACGGCCCGGAACCATAGAGCTGCAACAGACCCACCGACGACACCACCGGCGGCACCGCGAAGGGCAGCAGGATCAGGATGTTCATCAGCGCATCGAGTTTCGGGAAGTGGTAATGCACCACGAACAGCAGCGGCAGGATCAGCACCACGGACAGGATCAGCGCGCCGACGCACACCAGCAATGACTGGCCGAAGGCGTGCAGAAAGCGCGGATCACTCCACAACTGGATGTACCACTTGAAGGTGAAACCGCTGGGCAGGATAGTGGCCGACCAACTGCTGGCGATCGAGTAGACCAGCGTGCCCACCAGCGGCAGCAGCAGGATGGCGAACAGCAGGTACACCACGACGCGGTGGTAGACGCCGGCCGGGCCGGATTCAGCGCGAGACATGGTAGCTCCTCTTCAACAGCAGTTGATGCACGACGGTCACCAGAGTCATCAGCGCCACCAGCACCACGGCCAGGGCACTGGCCAGGTTCGGATCGAGGGAAATGTCGCCGGAGACCATCGCGGCAATGCGGATCGGCAGCACGTTGAAGTTGCCGGTGGTCAGGGCATACACCGTGGCGTAGGCGCCGAGGGCGTTGGCCAGCAGGATCACGAAGGTGCCGAGCAGGGCCGGAGTCAACACCGGCAGGCCGATGTGGCGCCAGAACTGCCAGCCGTCAGCACCCAGCAGCGCTGCGGATTCGCGCCAGTCTTCACGCAGCGCGTCGAACGCCGGGTACAGCAGCAGGACGCCGAGGGGAATCTGGAAGTAGGTGTAGAGGATGATCAGCCCGGTTTTCGAATACAGGTTGAAGTCCTGAATGATCCCGGCCTGTTTCAGCATGATGGTGATGCTGCCGTTGAAACCGAGCAGGATGATGAACGCGAACGCCAGAGGCACGCCGGCGAAGTTGCTGGTCATGTTGGCGAAGGCGTTGACGAAGTTGCGCAGCTTCGAATCGACCCGACGCAGGGAGTAGGCACCCAGCACCGCGATGATGATCCCGAACACACTCGACCAGAAACTGATTTCGAGGCTGTACTGGATCGCCTGCAGATAGAACTTCGAATTGAAGATCTTGCTGAAGTTGGCAAAACCCCAACCGAACTCTTCCGATTGCAGGCTGTTGATCATCACCCAGACCAGCGGGGCGATTTCGAACACGATAAAGAACAGGGCGAAGGGCACCAGGCACAGGGCGGCCAGCCATTTGCCGCGAGTCATTGAGTTCACTTGAGCAACTCCCGGCACACAGGTTTGTCGTGGGGTACGCCGAGCAGCTCACAGACGGTGCCGCAGATGTCGGTCTGCTTCGGTGTGGCGTCGGCGTTCAGGCTGAAGGCGTCGCCGAGCACAAACAGTGGCACCTGGCGTTCTTCCGGCAACAGGCCGTTGTGCGAGCGGTCGTTGTTCATGCCGTGGTCAGCGGTCACCAGCACTTGATAACCGGCGTCGAGCCAGCCTTGCAGGTAGTCGGCAAGGATGATGTCGGCGCTGCGCGCGCTGTTACGGTATTGCGGGGTGTCGAGGCCGTGCTTGTGGCCGGCGTCGTCGATGTTCATCGGATGGATCAGCAGAAAGTCCGGGGCGTGGCGCAGACGCAGGTTTTCGGCGTCGGCGAACAGGTGCGAGTCCGGATAGTGATCGTTCCAGTAGAAGTGGCCGTGCTGGATCGGTAGCGCCGGGTCATCGGTGTGACGATCCCGTGCGGCCACGAACGGCGAGCGGTTGTAGAGCTCGCTGACCCAGTGGTACGCCGCGGCGGCGGTTTTCAGACCGGCATCGCGGGCGTAGTGATAGATGCTGCGCTGATTGGACAGGCGCGAGACGTTGTTGTGGACGATGCCGCTGTCGATGGGCGGCACGCCCGTGAGGATGCATTCGTAAAGCGGTCGGGACAGGGCCGGCAGCTCGCACTCCAACTGGTAGAGCGCGGCGCGTCCTGCGCCAACGTAAGCCTGCAGATGCCCCATGGCGTGACGCGCGACTTCGTAATTGAGGCCGTCGAGCACGACAAGGATGACGTTGTGCTTCATAGGGGCAAAAACTCCGCGAAACAGATCAGGTTTTGAATTCAACGCAGATTCCCCTGTGGGAGCGAACTCGCTCCCACAGGGGACCTTCAGTAACCCCGAAAACGGGATCTACAGCATCACTTCATTTCTACGATGACTTCTTCGTTCCACTTCTGCGGCAGAGCCTTGGAGGTTTTCTCCCACGCATCGGCGTCCTTGATCGGCGTGACCTTCTTGTACTGCTCGTTCGGCAGCAGTTTGGCTTTCACGTCTTCCGGCAGGGTCAGGTGCTCGGCGCGGATCGGACGGGCGTTGCCGCGGGCGAGGTTGGTCTGGCCGGCGTCGCTGAAGATGTATTCGCGGGTCAGCTTGGCGGCGTTCGGGTTCTTCGCGTATTTGTTGATGATGGTGGTGTAGCCGGAAATCACCGAACCGTCGGACGGGATCAGCACCACGTAGTCATCCGGGTTGGCCATCTTGGCCTTGTAGCTCAGGCCGTTGAAGTCCCAGACCACGCCGACTTCGATCTCGCCTTTTTCCATGGTGGCGATGGTCGGGTTGGCCATCGACAGGCGACCCTGCTTGGCGATGTCTGCGAACAGCAGCAGGGCAGGCTGGATGTTTTTCTCGTCGCCGCCGTTGGCCAGCGCAGCAGCGAGTACGCCGTTGGCAGCTTGTGCGGCGGTGCTCACGTCACCGATGGAAACCTTGTATTTGCCGCCCTTGAGGTCAGCCCATTTGGTCGGTACTTCGGAGCCGTGCAGCAGCTTCTTGTTGACGATGAAAGCGATGGTACCGGTGTAGGCCAGTGCCCAGTTGCCGTCCTTGTCCTTGGCCCATGCAGGCACTTGATCCCAGGTGGTCGGCTTGTAGGGTTGCACCACACCTTGTTTGACCGCGATCGGACCGAAGGCGGCGCCGACGTCGCCGATGTCGGCGGTGGCGTTGTCTTTCTCGGCAGCGAACTTGGCGATTTCCTGGGCCGAGCTCATGTCGGTGTCGATGTGTTTCAGGCCGTAGGTCTTGGCCAGGTCTTCCCAGGTGCCTTTCCAGTTGGCCCAGTCATCGGGCATGCCGACGCTGTTGACGGCGCCTTCCGCTTTCGCAGCGGCTTCGAGGGTTTTCAGATCATCAGCCGCCATGGCGGCGGTGCACATGGCAATGGTCGAGCCTAACAGTGTTGCCAGGAAAAGCTGTTTCATTCCGAAGCTCCTTGGTCGTGTTCAACGCTGCGATTGCGGTTTGTGTTGGTCTAGGTCAGCAATACCTGAGCCAATGTAGGGGGGCTGGATGACACTTTGATGTCGGCGGATACCCGGCCCGGCTTTTATTTCTCCGGTATCGACGGCTGCCGGGTAAGCGTAGACCACCCTCAAAGTCCCGGTGGGCAAGGGACTTGGCCGATGTATTGCAAGTTGTCAGGACGACCGTTCGGTAGTTTTGTCATCTCTCGGTCATCTGCACTGCCTAGGCTTGCAGCACGACCGAACGGCGCAATAGTCGTGCGGTTTTGCCCCGAAACAGTGCTGGTCTAGTCCAGATAGGTAACGTTGATGCGCGATGAGGCAACAAAAGCGGTGACAGCCATTGGCCAGATCCTCCAGGAGCAGCTCGACCATGGCTTGCTCGCGGCGGGGAGCAAGTTGCCGGCCGAGCGCAAGCTCAGCGAGTTGTTCGGCACGACCCGGATTACGGTACGGGAAGCCTTGTTGCAACTGGAGGCGCAAGGGCAGATTTATCGCGAGGAGCGTCGGGGCTGGTTCGTGTCGCCGCCGCGCCTGGCCTATAACCTGATGCAGCGCAGTCACTTTCACGCGATGGTCAGTGCGCAGGGGCGGGTGCCGTCGACCGAGGTGATTTCGGCGCGGTTGCAACCGGCGTCAGCGGCGGTGTGTGCGTGGTTGCAGTTGCCGGCGTTGTCGAGCGTGATTCAGATTTGCCGGTCGCGGCGGATCGATGGGCGGTTGGTGTTGTATGTGGAGCATTATCTGAATCCGCAGTTTTTTCCGGGGATTCTGGAGTTTGATCTGAATCAGTCGATTACCGAGCTGTATGCGCGGCATTACGATTTGCACTATGGGCGGGTGCGGTTCGAGATTGTGCCTACGTCTTTATCGGTCGATGCGGCGGCGGCGTTGAGGGTGTCGGTGGGGAGTCCGGGGTTACGGATTGCTCGGGTCAATTATGATCAGTTTGGGCGGTTGATTGATTGTGATCTGGAGTTTTGGCGGCATGATGCGATTCACGTCGGTGTTGATGTGGTTTGATTTTTTTGGGTGAATATCCGTTGCTTCGGTAACGGCTTCTTATGGTTTCGCCCTTACGGCGAGTCACTTTTTTCAAACGCCAAAAAAGTAACCAAAAACGCTGGGCCCCGGCGTTCGGCACCTCGCTTTGGCTCGGTGTTCCTTCGTTACGGGATTCATCCGGGGGCATCGCCTACGGTTTGCTTCGCTGCACCTCCTCTCGATGCATGCGGCTTCGCCGCACGGTCGCTGCGCTCCCACCCCCGGATAAATCCCTCCACTCAGCCTGCCGATGGGGCCGGCACGTCAAAAGCTTTTCTCGAGCTAACGCTCATCGTTTTGAGTGGTGAGGGGCTGGTTTATTCCTGTGTTTGGCCGCCGCCTGCTGTGATCACCTGCACATTCATCCTCGGCGTCGCCAGGTCCAGCCCCGCCTCATCCAGATGCCTTTTTAGCGACAAATTGAACGCCCGTGAAACTTCCCACTGTTTGATCGGTGCGGTTTTGAACCGGGCGCGCAATATCGCATTACCCGATTCAAAACTTTCCACCCCCTGAATTTCCAGTGGCGACCAGATGTTGCGGCGTTGCAATGGGTCGGTGCGCATTTTCTGGCCGACTTCGCGCATCAGTTTGATGGCTTCGTCGATGTTCATGTTGAAGGGCACCGCCACGCGGAAGATCGCGTAGCCGAATTCCCGGGAGTAGTTCTTGATGCTTTTGATTTCGCTGAACGGGATGGTGTGGACGATGCCGTCGATGTCCCGCAGGCGTACGGTGCGGATGGTCAGACCTTCGACGGTGCCGAGGTGGCCGCCGACATCGACGTAGTCGTCGATGGCCAGGGAGTCTTCGATGATGATGAACAGGCCGGTGATCAGGTCGGCCACCAGCGACTGGGCGCCGAAGCCGATCGCCAGGCCGATCACGCCGGCACCGGCCAGCAGTGGCGTGACGTTCATGCCCATGTTCGCCAAGGCGACGATCAGGGCGATGATGAAGATCGCCACGAACAGCACGTTGCGGATCAGCGGCATCATGGTTTGTGCGCGGGCGTTGGCCAGGCCTTTGCGTGAGCGGGTGAGGGCGTGGTGGACGGCGGTGTCGCTGAGGATCCAGATCAGCCAGGCGAAGATCAATGTGCCGATCAGGCTGAACAGTTTGACGCTGACGTCGTGGCCTTCGCCTTCGGTGAAGCCGATCAGCGACATGCCCCAGACCCGCAGGCCGAGTTCGATGAACGCCAGCCACACCAGCAAATGAGCGAGGGTGTAGAAGAAGCTTTTCAGGCGTTCGGAATAGAAGGCGTGGCGTTTCGGGCCGCGTTGGGGTTTGAGGGCGTGGCGGCGGACGAGGCCGTTGATCACCATGCACAACACCAGCAGCACGGTGCAGATCAGTGACTGGCGCAAGGCGGTGCTGGTGTCGCCGGCGGAGACGAAGGTGGCGAAGAGGGAAATTCCCACGAGCACCAGCGCCGGCACGTACCAGAAGGTGCCGAGGATTTCGATGGTGTCGCTGAGGGCGCGGCGGGTCAGGCGGCGGGACAGCGGCTGGTTGCGGATCAGGTGGGCGATCGGGCGGCGGAAGCGCAGGATGAACAGGCCGGTCGACAAGGCCGCGAGCACATTGGCGACGGTGGCGGCAGTGTGCGCCAGGTGCACGCCGAGGCCGGCCACCAGTCGCGGGTCGTTCAGGGCTTCGCCGAACGCGGCGAAGCTGCCGATCAACCACAAGGGGCGGAAGGCCTGATGGCGCAGGATGTACAGCGCGCGATGGCGGTGCGGGCCGTCGAGTACGGAGAAGGCAATCACGCAGATCGCCGAGAAACAGGTGCCGACCACCAGCGCGTAGGCCAGAACCATCGCCAGGCTTTTGCCCAGCGACGACGGCAGCGCGTAGCTCATGTAAACCGTGATGGCCAGGGCAATCATCCATGGCCCGAGCTTGCGCAGGGCGAAGCGCAGCATGTCGAGGGCCCGGGGGTTTTGCGGCAGCTCTTCGGTCAGGCCGAAGCGCATGCGCACCCGGTGGCCAAGCCAGATCAGTGCGGCGGCCAGCAGGCTCCAGACGGCTAGGATCACGGCGAAGGCGAAGATGATCGGCAGCCATTCACTGGCCGGCAGCATCAGGTCAGACAGTTCGTCTTTGGCCAGATCGAATTCGGCGGACCAGCGATTGAGCGGGCTGTCGCTGCCGGTGAATTGTTTTTCGAAGGTGGCGAGGGTGCCGCCAATCAGGCCCAGCACACCTTCTTCCGGGGTGGCCTGGGCTTTTTTCGTGGCGTCGCGCAGTTTCTTCAGGTCGCTCAGCAACTGGGCGCGTTGCTTGTCGTTTTCCAGCGACTTGATGACTTCGTCGAGGGACTGGCCGAGGGGTTCCTGGGCTTCGGGTTGCGCCTTGTTCGATCCACTGAGCAGGCCGGGCAGGCTCACCGCGTGGGCAGGCGCCAACGGCAGCAGCGTCATCAGGCAGATGAGGAACAGGCAGGGCAGGGCAGAAAGACGAGCGAACACTAGGCGGTCAACCTCGCAAGGGGCGGATCGGGCGAGTGTACGAGCCCGTCAAATTCAATGCGAGCCGAGCGCGGATTTATTCGTTGAGTTTGGCGAGGATCTTGTAGACCACGGTGGCCAGGATCAACAGCATGCCGATCCACATGGCGAACACTCCGGCATTCTTGTCGCGGAAGTTGAAGCCGATCGCCAGCAGAATCATTCCGCACAGTATCGGAATGAGCATGGCGTGGAACGCAGACATCGAGATCATGGCGACAGCCTTGTCGTAGGGGATGATTTAAGTCTAGGTGGAATTTTGCCGACCGGTGGTGATGTGTATCACAGTCACTGCGCAGTCGCCGTGGCGAGGGAGCAAGCACCCTCGCCACAGAACCGGTTACGGCAATTCGCGGCTGGCGTAGAACGCGCTCAGCACTTTGACCAGGTGGGCCAGGTCATGGCTGCCGCACAGTTCGCGGATCGAGTGCATGGCGAACGTCGGCAGGCCGATGTCGACCGTGCGCACGCCCAAGTGGCTGGCGGTGATCGGGCCGATGGTCGAACCGCAACCCATGTCGCTGCGTACCACGAAGCTCTGCACCGGGACTTCTTCGGCCATGCACAGATGACGGAAGAACCCGGCGGTTTCACTGTTGGTGGCGTAGCGCTGGTTGCTGTTGACCTTGATCACCGGGCCGGCGTTGAGTTTCGGGCCGTGGTTGGCGTCGTGCTTCTCGGCGTAGTTCGGGTGCACGCCGTGGGCGTTGTCGGCCGAAACCAGCAGGGATTTCTGAATGGTGCGTACGAACTCATCACCCTCGGGCAACAGGCGACGCAGGGTCTGTTCCAGCATCGGGCCGTCGGCGCCGCATGCCGAGCATGAGCCGACTTCTTCGTGGTCGTTGCACACCAGCACGCAGGTTTCATCGGTGTCGGCGGTCAGCAGGGCTTGCAGGCCGGCGTAGCACGACAGCAGGTTGTCGAGGCGGGCGCCGGCGATGAAGTCACCGTTCAGGCCGATGACGGCGGCGCTTTGGGTGTCGTAGAAGCTCAGCTCGTAATCGAGCACCACGTCGGCATTGAGGCCGTGCTCGCGGGCCAGTTGATCGGTGAGGACTGCGCGGAAGTCCACACGCTCGTCACCGGCGAACTGCGCGAGAATCGGCGGCAGTTCGGTCTGGGCATTGATCGCCCAGCCCTGATTGGCTTCACGGTTGAGGTGGATGGCCAGGTTGGGAATGATCGCGATCGGGGCCTTGAAGTCGATCAACTGACTCTCGACCTTGCCGTCGCGGCGGAAGGTAACGCGGCCGGCCAGCGACAGATCACGGTCGAACCACGGTGCCAGTAGCGCGCCGCCGTAGACTTCGACGCCCAGCTGCCAGAAACCCTGGCGCTGCAATTCAGGTTGCGGCTTGACTCGCAGGCACGGGCTGTCGGTATGGGCGCCGACCAGGCGGATGCCGTCGTGCAGCGGAGAGTTGCGGCCCATCTTGATCGCGACGATCGAGGAGTCGTTACGGGTGACGTAGTAACGGCCATTGGCTTCGGTGTGCCAGGTCTCGCGCTCGTCGAGGCGCACATAACCGGCGGCCTCCAGGCGTTGAACAAGGCTGGCGGTGGCGTGAAACGGGGTAGGGGAGGCCTTGAGGAAGTCGATCAGGCCTTGGTTCAACTCTTCGCGCATAAGAAGCTCCAGACAGCAATGGGCGGGAGTTTAACGCATGCCGGTGCGCAGGCCACAATCGAAATCGAATGTAAAAGGAGATCCACTGCGGGGGCAGGCTCCCGCAGTGGACAGTGTGGGTCAGCGGGCGGCGGCCACGCGTTTTTTCAGGTAGTTCATGATGATTTTTTCATCTTCAGGCCGCTCCGGGCGCGGCAGTTGTTGCGGCCATCGGCTCTGGCTCAGGAGCTTTTTCTGACGGCTATCGTCCCAGCGCAGAATCTCCCGCGAGGCGCATTCCCACCACTCATGACGACAGGCGCTGTAGTACGGATGATCTGGCGCGGCGCTGCCGTACAGCAGATCGCGGCCGACCTTGCGCATCGTGCCGCTCTGGTTGCGCAGCTTCCATTTGATTTTCAGGCGCTGCCAGGCGGACGGAAACGGCTTGACCCTCGGCACGTCTTTGCACAGATCCACCAGGCGCTGGCTGAACTTCTCGCCGTGCTGGGAGAAGAAGAACGCCTGCATCGCATGGAAAAAGCGCTTTTCCGCGAAGTAGTGATAGATGTACTTGCGCGCCTCGACCACCGGTCGCTTGCGCAGGGCGAACGACAGAGCGATCTGTTCGATGGTATGGATCTCGAAACCGTCGGCCGTCCATTCGTCGATCAGACGGATCGACTCTTCGAACAATTTCCCGTCGCTGTCGGTTACGCCGCACAGCCCGCTGTTGTAGAGCTTGAAGCCGTTGTCCGGGGTTACGCCGTGGGCGCTGAGGTCGCGACCGAGCTTCAGGTAGTCGTCGCGCTCGAAGACGTCTTTCCAGTCGTATTCGAAACGATCCATCACTGATTGCCCGGGGGTGATGTGCTGGAACAGCCGATTCGGGTCACTGGTGAACAGGGTGTCGGTGTCGACGAACAAGGTTTTTTCGGCCAGTTGCAGGCCGGCGGCAATCGCGCAAGCCTTGCGTCGGTGGTGATAGCCGTTTTCGCCTTGCCAGCGGGTCAGGGTCGGCTCGTCGAGCAGCACGGTGTCGACCGGCCAGCCTTCGTAGTCCTGCGGCCGGTCGGTGAGAATCCTGATCGCCGGACGTTTGCCGGTCTTGGCCTGAGACAGGGCGGTCAGGATGCTGAACTTGGCTTCGCGCCGGTAAACATCCTGGTTGCCGTAAATCAGGTAGAGCAGTTGATGACGGGTCTTCTTGACGGGTGTTGCCAGGAAATCAGTACAACTCATCCGGAACAAAATCCTTTAAAACAGGCGGCTGCCGGTCAGGCAGTGCTTAAAACGGAGCCGGGCATTCGAAGCGCAAGCGCTCGCCGGACTGTGGGTGGGTAAAGCTGAGCATGCTCGCGTGCAGGCACAGGCGCGGCCAGGCGGCGAGGGCTTGCTCATGAGCATAGAGCCCGTCACCGAGCAGCGGGTGACCGATGGACAGCATGTGCACGCGCAACTGGTGCGAGCGGCCAGTGATCGGCGTCAGTTCGACGCGGCACCAGTCGCCGCAACGTTCCAGTACGCGCCAGAAGGTCAGGGCGTGTTTGCCGAATTCGTGGTCGACCACGTGGCGTGGTTTGGTTGGCGGGTCGTAGCGCAGGGGCAGGTCGATGCTGCCGCTGTCCAGTTCCGGCTGACCCCAGCACAGGGCGGTGTAGGCTTTTTCGGTTTCGCGGTCATGAAATTGGCGCGACAGTTCGCGGTGGGTGTCCGCGTCGCGAGCCAGCAGAATGATGCCGGAGGTTTCCCAGTCCAGACGATGGACGATACGCGCTTCCGGGTAGCCGTTTTCCTGCAGGCGAGTGATCAGGCAGTCCTTGTTGTCGTCGGCCCGGCCGGGCACCGAGAGCAACAGGGTCGGTTTGTTCACCACCAGAACGGCGGCGTCCTGATGGATGATGTGGATGTTGGACAGCGGCATTAAAACAGCCTCGTAACAAATGCCAACGGCGGCTCAGGGCCCCTCCGGTGTCGGAAGGGCCCTGAGCCGCCGTCGTTCCTGCCGGATCGACTCAGCGATCTGGCAGGGTGATGTTGAGTTCCAGAATCGAGCAACTGCCCTGGCTCTCCAGTGCAACATGTACGTCGTCGTTGCCGATATTGACGTACTTGCGGATCACGTCCACCAGTTCCTTCTGCAAGGCTGGCAGGTAATCCGGCGTGCTGCGCTGGCCGCGCTCATGCGCCACGATGATCTGTAGACGCTCTTTCGCTACCGAGGCAGTGCTTGGCTTTTTGTTGGCACGAAAGAAGTCAAAAAGGTTCATTACCTACCTCCAAACAGGCGCTCGAAGAATCCCTTCTTCTCGACATCGAGGAACCGGTGTGCTTTGTCTTTGCCCAGCAGGCGGTCGACGGTGTCGCTGTAGGCCTGGCCGGCATCGCTCTGGTCGTCGAGGATGACCGGGACGCCCTGGTTGGAAGCCTTGAGCACCGCCTGGGATTCCGGGATCACGCCCAGCAGGGTCACCGAGAGGATTTCCTTGACGTCTTCGACGCCGAGCATTTCGCCCTTTTCAACGCGCTCCGGGTGGTAGCGGGTGATCAGCAGGTGTTCCTTGATCGGGTCTTCGCCACGTTCGGCGCGACGGGACTTGCTGGCCAGCAGGCCGAGCATGCGGTCCGAGTCACGTACCGAGGAGACTTCCGGGTTGGTCACGACGATCGCTTCGTCAGCGAAGTACATGGCCAGGTGGGCGCCTTTCTCGATGCCCGCCGGGGAGTCGCAGACCACGAACTCGAATTGTTCCTTGAGCTCCATCAGGACTTTTTCCACGCCTTCGACGGTCAGCGCGTCTTTGTCGCGGGTCTGGCTGGCGGCCAGCACATAGAGGTTTTCCAGGCGCTTGTCTTTGATCAGGGCCTGTTGCAGGTTGGCTTCGCCGTTCACGACGTTGACGAAGTCATACACCACGCGGCGCTCGCAACCCATGATCAGGTCAAGGTTACGCAAGCCCACGTCGAAGTCGACGATCACTGTTTTGTGGCCGCGCAGAGCGAGGCCGGTACCGATAGCGGCGCTGGTGGTGGTCTTACCCACACCACCCTTGCCGGATGTAACCACGAGAATCTTGGCCAAGGTGTTTCACCCCTAAGGAAGAAGGACTGTTCAGCCCCTGAAAAACATCTCTTGAAAACTACTGCAGTCGGACAGCCTTGGCTGGAATTTGGCTTTTGGCCTTTTTCCTACTTCGTTTGAGCCGTTTTCGCTACGTTTTAGAGATGCTTGGAAAATGCGGCAGTATCCGTTAAAGCCGAATGATGTTCAACACGTCGCCCGATAGGCTGACCTGTACACCCGAACCCCACATCGGATCGCGACGCAGGTCTTCGGAAACCTTGTAATGGCCTGCGATGGAGATCAGTTCAGCGCTCAATTGCTGACAGAAAATCCGCGCCTTGGTGTCGCCCTTGACCCCGGCCAGCGCACGACCGCGCATCGGGCCGTATACATGGATGTTGCCATCGGCGAGAAGTTCCGCCCCCGGGCTGACCGAGGAAACCACCACCAGATCGCCACCCTGGGCGTAGATCTGTTGGCCACCACGTACTGGCGTGGTGATGACGCGGGTCTGTTTGACGGCCGGCTCAGGCGGTTTTTCCGGCTTCTTCGGTGCGACGGGTTCAGCGGTTTCCAGCGGTCGCTCGCGGGCGCCGGACGGCGGCAGCACCGGAATGTCGATGGCGATGGCGGCGGCGATGTCTTCGATGCGGCTGGCGCGGATCGCCAGGGTGCGCAGACCGTGCTGGCGGCACACGCGCATCAGGCCCGGCAGGTCGACGGCGCCTTCGCTCGGCGGCAACTTGTCCAGCGCCAGAACCAGCGGCGCGTTGCTGAAGAAATTCGGTGCCTGGGCGACTTTGGCGGCCAATTGCCGATCGAGGCTGTCCAGGTCGTTGCGGGACAGTTCCAGCACCGTAATGGCGAGCATGCTGCCCTTCAGCTGGAACACGGGATCTTGGTCTGGCGATTCGGTTTGGCTCATGTCGGCATACAACGGCTTGTCACTAAAAGTGCCGAGACTTATAACGAGAACGCCCGCCAGCCGCAAGCCGGGTCGAACGATGTAGAATGCGCGGCCACTGTATTTACGGAAGCTTTAATGGATCGCCCGCGTTTTCGAAAAGCATTTCTTGCTCCACGCTTCTGGCCGCTCTGGTGCGGCCTGGGGCTGTTGTGGCTGATCGTGCAGCTGCCGTATCCGGCATTGCTGGCGATCGGTCGCTTTCTCGGTGCCTTGATGTATCGCTTCGCCGGCGACCGGCGGCGCATCGCCAAGCGCAATCTGGAACTGTGTTTCCCGGAAAAATCCGCTGCCGAGCGCAAACGCCTGCTCAAGGAAAACTTTGCCTCCACCGGCATCGCGTTCTTTGAAATGGCGATGAGCTGGTGGTGGTCCCGTCAGCGTCTGGCAAAGCTGGCCCATGTCGAAGGCCTGGAGCATCTGCAACAGGCCCAGCGCGAAGGCAAGGGCGTGATTCTGATGGCGGTGCATTTCACCACCCTGGAAATCGGCGCGGCGCTGCTCGGCCAGCAGCACACCATCGACGGCATGTACCGCGAGCACAAGAACCCATTGTTCGACTTTATCCAGCGTCAGGGCCGCGAGCGGCACAACCTCGATTCGCTGGCAGTGGAGCGTGACGACGTGCGCGGGATGCTCAAGCTGCTGCGTTCCGGGCGCGCGATCTGGTACGCACCGGATCAGGATTACGGCGCCAAGCAAAGCATCTTCGTGCCGTTGTTCGGCATTCAGGCCGCGACCGTGACGGCCACCAGCAAGTTCGCCCGGTTGGGCAAGGCACTGGTGGTGCCGTTCACTCAGGAGCGTCTGGCCGACGGTAGCGGCTATCGTCTGGTGATCCATCCGCCGCTGGAAGGTTTCCCGGGCGAGACTGAAGAAGCCGACTGCATCCGTATCAACCAGTGGGTAGAAGGCGTGTTGCGCGATTGCCCCGAGCAGTACCTGTGGGCGCATCGTCGCTTCAAGAGCCGTCCGCCGGGCGAGCCGAAGCTGTACGCCAAACGTCGTTGATCCACCCAATCCCATAAGCACCACGGAGCGTTGCGATGAGCCCAGCTGAACCGGTCACAGGTTTGATTCTTTCCGGCGGCGGGGCTCGGGCGGCGTATCAGGTGGGGGTGCTGGCGGCGATTGCCGAACTGCTGCCGCTGGGCGCGGACAATCCGTTTCCGGTGATCGTCGGCACCTCGGCCGGGGCGATCAACGCGGTCAGCCTCGCCAGCGGCGCCACGGACTTTCGCGCCGCCATCGAACGCCTGACCCTGTTCTGGCAAGGCTTTCGCAGCCATCGCGTGTTGCGTAGCGACTGGCCAGGGGTGATCCGCCAGGCCAGCCGTTTCGTCAGCCACAGCCTGCTGGGCATGGGCCGGCAACTGCCGGTGGCGCTGCTCAACAGCTCGCCGCTGCGCCACCTGCTCAATGAAAAACTGCACATGCCCGGCATCGCGGAATCCATCGCCCGCAAGCAGTTGCATGCGGTGGCGGTGACTGCATTCGGCTACGAGTCGGGGCAAGCGGTGACCTTCTATCAGGGCGGCGGTAGCATCGATGCCTGGCTGCGCCATCGACGCATTGGCGTACCGACGCAATTGACCGTGGAGCATCTGCTCGCGAGTTCAGCGATCCCGCTGTTGTTCGCGCCGGTGAAAATCGGCGAGGAATTTTTCGGCGATGGCGCGGTGCGGCAGTCGGCACCGATCAGTCCGGCCTTGCACCTGGGTGCGAGCCGGGTGCTGGTGGTGGGCGTCAGCGGCAACCCGCGCGGGTTCGACCCGGCACAACCGCTGGAGCGCACTTATACCGGTCAACAGCCGACGCTGGCGCAGATCGGCGGGCACATGCTCAACAGTACGTTCATTGACAGCCTGGAAAGCGACATCGAGCTGCTTCAGCGTCTGAACCAGTTCAGCCATCTGATGCCCGACGGAACGCCAACGCGGGCTTTGGGTGTGGCGCCAGTGGAAGTGCTGGTGATCTCGCCGAGTCAGCCGATCGATGAAATCGCGGCGCGGCATCGTCAGGAACTGCCGGCGGCGTTGCGGCTGTTCTTGCGCGGGCCGGGGGCGACCAAAACGAGCGGGGCAGGGGTGTTGAGTTATTTGCTGTTCGAGGCGGGGTATTGCAGTGAACTGATCGACCTGGGGCGGCGCGATGCGTTGGCCAAGCGCGATGAGCTGTGCCGGTTTCTCGGAATCGGCGAGGCGGTGGTTCCGGCCTGAAACGGATGGCGCCCTGGCGGGCGCCATCCGCAGCACTATCAGAAGTGGAACTTCACCAGGAAGCTGGTCACGTTCTGATTGGTGGTGAAGGCACGGGTGTCATCGATCCCGTACTTGTCTTTCCAGTAGTCGTATTCAACACCGACGTACAACTGCTTCTCGCCGAAATTCAGCGCCTTGCCCAGGTCGTATTTGACCTGTGGGTTGAAGTGCAGGTTGGCGTGGTATTCGCCTTTGCTGTTGACGTCGTTGTCGACCACCCAGTCCATGTAGCCGTCGATCAGCACGTTCGAATTGCCGACTGGAATGGTGTAGGACCAGACTGGGGTGATCTGCCAGACGTTGTCACCCGGACGCGAACCTTCGGTGTGACGCTGGTAGAAGTTCAGCTGGAAGTAATCGAAGCCCGGAATCGCCAGGTCGAAGCCTGGACCGATCAGGTAAGACTCGACGTCGCCTTCACCGAACTCGTAAGTCATCGCCAGCAGCACGTCTTTGATCGGTCCGAATTCAATCTTCTGGTCGAGGATCTTGCCGAGCGACAGGCGTGGGCTGAATTCGCCGTAATAGGTGTTGTTGCCGACGCCGCCGTCTGGCTTGCCGTTGTAGAAGATCTTGTCGATGAACAGGAAGTTGTCCCCATACTTCCATGCATCGGCGTGCTCGAAGGTGACCGTCTGCTGGATGGCCGGGTTGACCTTGAAATCCTTGCCGTAAAGGTAGGTCAGGCTGTTGTTCTGCCATTGCAGCAGACCGTCGGCCATGGCCTGACCCCCGGCCAGCATGGTTCCCGCAAGCATCAGGCTGGTGCTCATACGTTTCATTCGGTTGCTCCCAAAGTAGGTGTTCCACGTTTATTTTTTTGAGTCGGCGCTCTGGTGTGGCGCCTTTTTTCGTTGCTGCAAAAATCATCCATCCGGTCAGCTTTCATGCTGTTAGCAAGAGCTGAGCCAAGGCTTTTCGAAAAGCAAAAAAACGCCCGTCGGCTGCTGAAAAACAGTCGACTGAGCGTGTTTTCGGGACGCCTCGGTACTGACCGGGGCCGGGATAAGTTGGCCCGTTGGTCAGGAATTAAATCCGGGCTTTTTTTTAGACCGAATTCAGAAGGCCGCGGAGAATACTGACTCAACGGCCAGGTCTCAAGTGCCCCGCAACAGAGCACCGACGACAGGTAGGGGGCACGGTTGCGGGTCATCTTAGAAGTGCACCTTCACCAGCAGGCTGGCGGTGTTCTGATTGGTGTCGAGGTTGTGGCTGCTTTCGACCCCGTATTTGTTCTTCCAGTAGCTGTACTCGGTGCCGACATACAACTGCTTCTGGCTCCAGCCGAGGGCTTTGCCCAGGTCGTATTTGATCTGCGGATTGATGTGCAGGTTGGCGTGATAGGTGCCGCGGGAGTTTTCGTCGTTATCGACAACCCAGTCGAGGTAGCCATCGATCAGCACGTCGGAATTGCCCACCGGAATGCTGTAGGACCAGCCCGGGGTGATCTGCCAGACACCATCGCCCGGGCGCGGGCCTTCGGGCTGGCGGCGGAAGATGTTCAGGGTGACGTAGTTGAAGCCCGGTACCTTCAGGTCGAAACCTGGGCCGATCAGATAGGCCTCGCTCTCGCCTTCGCCATACTCGTAGGTCATTGCCAGCAGCACGTCCTTGATCGGGCCGAACTCGAGCTTGCGGTCGAAGATCTTGCCGAACGAGAAGCGCGGGGTGAATTCGCCGTAGAAGGTGTGCGGGCCTTTGTTGCGGTCTTCCTGGCCGTTGTAGAAGATCTTGTCGACGAACAGGAAGTTGTCGCCGTACTTCCACTTGTCGGCGTGCTCGAACGTCACCGTCTGCTGGATCGACGGGTTGATCGCGAAGTTCTTGCCGTACAGATAGCTCAGGCTGTTGGTCTGCCACAGCAATAAATCGCCGGCCATGGCCTGTGATGCGGCCAGCAGGCCGCCGCTCAACAACACGTTGGTTTGAGTCCGGATCATCTGTTGCTCCCTCTTGTTTTTATTGTTTGAGGCAAAGCTGTCGCGAGGGGGCTGGCGTTGGCGAGCCCCTCTTTTACTCTTCGGATCAGTGCGGGTGTGCGTGACAGTCGTTGATGGCCGCGCGTTCGGCGCCGCCCAGGATGTTGAACAACAGGTTCAGCGTCAGCGCGCTGAGGGTGGCCATGGCGATCCCGCTGTGGGTGATCGGACTCATCCACAATGGCAAGTGGGCGAAGAATTCCGGGCGCACCACCGGGATCAGGCCCATGCCGATGCTTACCGCTACCAGCAACTGATTGCGCCGGTCGCCGATGTCGGCCTCTTGCAGGATCTTGATACCGGTAGCTGCCACCATGCCGAACATCGCAATCGCTGCGCCACCGAGTACCGCCGGTGGAATCGATGCCACCAGGAACGCCGCTTTCGGCAGAAGGCTGAGGACGATCAGCAAACCGCCGGCGACGATGGTCACCGAGCGGCAGCGCACGCCGGTCATCTGCACCAGGCCGATGTTCTGCGCGAAGGAGGAGTGGGTGAAGGTGTTGAAGAAACCGGCAACGAACGATGCGCCGGCATCACACAGCAAGCCGCGACGCAGCATGCGCGGGCAGACTTCCTGGCCGGTGATCTTGCCCAGTGCGAGGAACATCCCGGTGGACTCGACGAAGATGATCACCACCACCAGACACATCGACAGGATCGGCGCCAGTTCGAACTTCGGCATGCCGAAATGCAGCGGGGTGACGAATTGAACCCATGGCGCGTTGGCCATGCCGCTCAGATCGACCATGCCGATGGCGCCGCAGAGCACGTAGCCCAGGCACATGCCGATCAGCACGGAGATGTTGACCCAGAAACCGCGCATGAAGCGGTGGATCAACAGAATGGTGGCCAGCACCAGTGCGGCGATGGCCAGGTAAATCGGTGAACCGAATTGTGCGGCACCAGCACCGCCGCCGGCCCAGTTCACGGCCACGGGGAACAACGATAAACCGATCGAGGTGATGACCGTGCCGGTCACGAGAGGAGGGAAGAAGCGTACGACCTTGGACATGAACGGCGCGATGATCATGCCGAAGAACCCGGCGGCGATGGTGGCGCCGAAGATCCCCTGCAGACCGATGCCGGGCATGCCGGCCATGGCGACCATGCTACCGACGGCGGCGAAACTGGCGCCCATCATCACCGGCATGCGAATGCCCATCGGGCCGATCCCTAAGGACTGCACGATGGTGGCGATGCCGGCGACCAGCAGGTCGGCGTTGATCAGGAAGGCGATTTCTTCACGACTCAGGCCAGCGGCCTGTCCGATGATCAGCGGTACCGCGATGGCGCCGCCGTACATCAGCAGAACATGTTGCAAACCGACGAGGATCAGTTGCAAAAGGGGCAAACGCTGAATGGCGGGTGCGTCGGGGATGCGCGCTTTGGACAGCTCGGACATGCAACACCTCGGATCTTTTTTATTCTTGTGATGAACAGCGGCCGGGTTGCTTGCCGCTGTCCTCTTTGCATCAGGCAGACCGCTTATGCGGCCAATCGCAGGCAAGCCAGCGCCCACAGGATCCGGATGATCCGTGTGGGCGCGAGCCTGCGCGCGAGGTTTTTACGGCTTAGTTGGTCTGGGCTCCCTGGGCAATCCATGCACCGATCAGGTCACGTTCCTGCTGGGTCATCTGCGTGATGTTGCCCAGTGGCATGATCTGCGTGGTGATGGCTTGCGCCTGGATCCGCGCCGCGTTCTGGCGGATCTGCTCGGGGGTGTCGAACATCACACCGGCCGGTGCCGCGCTGAACAGCGGGCTGGTCGGTTTGGCCGAATGGCAGACCGCGCAGCGTTCCTGGATCACGTTGTGCACCTTGTCGAACGCAGGGCCGGTGTTGGACGCCTGAGCCGGAGCGGCGGCCGGTGCAGCAGGTGCGGCCGGTTGTGCCGCTTCAGCCGGTTTCGCGCCACCACCCAGGGCCGTTTCCGGCAGCGGCTGGTACTCGATTTTCGCAGGAGCCTTGGCCACTTCCGGCGCGGTCGGCATCGGCGCAGGGCCGGTGACGTAAGCCAGGGTGATCATGCCTACCGCTGCCACTGGCAGAGTCCAGGCAAACTTGTGGCTGTCGTGACGGGTGTTGAAGTAGTGACGTACCAACACCGCCAACACTGCGATCCCGGCCAGGATCAACCAGTTGTACTGGCTGCCGTAAGTGCTCGGGAAGTGGTTGCTGATCATGATGAACAGCACTGGCAGGGTGAAGTAGTTGTTGTGACGCGAACGCAGCAGGCCTTTGGCCGGCAGGGCCGGATCCGGCGTGCGGTTCTCGGCGATCGCAGCCACCAGTGCGCGTTGCGCCGGCATGATGATGCGGAACACGTTGCCGACCATGATGGTGCCGATGATCGCGCCGACGTGCAGGTACGCACCACGACCGCTGAACACCTTGCTGAAGCCATACGCCGCGCCGATGATCAGCACGAACAGGATGAAGCCGAGCAGGGCGGGTTTCTTGCCGAGGGGCGAATCGCAGAGGAAGTCGTAGATGAACCAGCCGGCGATCAGCGAACCGATGCCGATGGCCACGCCTTCAGGACCGGTCAGGCCGCTGCCGGGTGCCACGAGGTAGAGCACGGGGTTGGAGTAGAACACCACGCACAGCAGCGCGATCCCCGACATCCAGGTGAAGTAGGCTTCCCATTTGAACCAGTGCAGGTTCTCCGGCATCGACGGAGGGGCCAGTTTGTATTTTTCCAGGTGATAGATACCGCCGCCGTGGATCGCCCACAGATCACCGGCAAGACCGGTTTTCGGGTTGACGCGGTTGAGGTTGTTCTCCAGCCAGACGAAGTAGAACGACGCGCCGATCCAGGCCACGCCAGTGATCATGTGAACCCAGCGCACGCTCAGGTTCAGCCATTCCAACAGATGTGCTTCCACAGTCTTTACCTCTCGCCTGTCACTCTTGTTGTCGAGTGATCAGACCTTCTCTTATTGGTGGGGGGCGAGGATCAAACGCTCATCCTCTTTGAAAAAATGCTCATCGCAGTTATTGCCTGTGCCACTGCGATCAACCACCAGGAAGTCATCCCGCTTTTCGATCGTCAGCACCGGATGGTGCCAGACGCCGCGATGGTAATTGATGCCCTGCCTGCCGTTGGTGACGAAGGCGCGGACCAAGCCTGATACAGGTTCATCGCCAAGTGGCGCGACCACGATCAGAAAGGGGTTGCCGAGCAGCGGAATGAAAGCCTGGCTGCCCAGCGGATGGCGTTCCAGCATGCTGACGGTCAGCGGCATGTCCTGCGCGTCGGCGCGGAAGATGCTGATGATCGCGTTGTCCTCAGGCGTCGCGGTTTCGACCGTCGCCAGTTTGTGGAAGCGCATGGTCGAACCGTTGTTGATCATGAAGTGATCGCTGCCGTCGGTTTCGATCACGTCACCGAAAGGGGCGAAGGCTTCTTTGGTCAGCGGTTCAATCGTCAGTGTGCGCATGCTGTTCTTCTTAATCTCTTGAAAATTGATCGTTCCCACGCTCTGCGTGGGAACGCTGCCATGGACGCTCCGCGTCCACTGTGACGCGGAGCGTCACGGTATGCATTCCCACGCAGACGGTTCGACGCCTCGACGTGGGAACGATCGGGTGTTACTTCGCGACTTTGCCCAGTACGCGCAGGCGGCTCACACCACCATCCGGGAACACGTTCAGACGGATGTGGGTGATCGGGCCCAGTGCCTTGATCTGCTCGACGAAGGTGTGTTCGGCGTGCATTTCCAGCTTCTGGCTCGGCAGCAGTTCGCGCCAGAACAGCGACTGGGTTTCGATCTGGCTGTCGGTGCCGCCCTTGACGAACGCGCCCTGGATCGAGCAGGTGTCCGGGTAGTTGCCCTTGAAGTGCAGGGTGTCGACGATGATTTTCTCGATCTCGCCCGGGTGGCCCAGCGCGACGATCACCCAGTCATTGCCCGGGGTGCGACGACGTGCGGTTTCCCAGCCGTCGCCCATGTTGATGCCACGGCCCGGGTTGAGGATGTTGCTCATGCGGCCGAAGTGTTCGTCGGAGCAGGCGAGGGCGCGGCCACCGTTGAGGGCTGCAGCCAGGTCGACTTGCTCGTTGTCGCCAACCGCCGACCAGTCGCGGAACGGAATGCCGTACACGCGCAGACGGGCAACACCGCCGTCCGGGTAGATGTTGAAGCGCAGGTGGCTGAACGCCTTGTCGTTGCTGATTTCGTGGTAGTGGTGGCTGTTGCCCTGCAGCTCGACGGCCGACAGCACTTCAGTCCACTGGGTGTTTTCGTCCGGCTCGCCCGAGGCCAGGAAGCACGCTTCCAGAGAGGCCGATGGCGGGAAGTTGCCGGTGAAGAATGAAGTGTCGATGTCCACGCCTTTGATCGAACCCGGTACGCCCAGGCGGATCACCGCGCTGTCGTAGCCTTCGAAGCGCTTGCGGCGGGATTCCCAGCCGTCCATCCACTTGCCGTTGTCATCGAACACGCCCTCCTTCCACACGGCCGGGGTCGGCTGAAACAGACGATTGGCGTCTGCGAACCAGTCATCGGTGACCGAGATGATTTTGGTGCCCAGACGGGCATCGGCCAGGTTGACGAACTTCTCGAAAGGTACGGCGTAAGCTTTCATTCTTCTTGTCTGCCTTTAAATAAGTGGCTTGGGATGCTTGCGAGGCCCTGGGCGTTCTCCGCGTCTGACACGCTCGGGCCATGCTCGCTAAAGAGTCAGTAAACGGAACAGGGCAATCTTGTTGATCTCCGCCAGCGCGCATTTGAACTCGGTGTCGACCGGGTTGTGAATGCGCGTTTCGAACGCCGCGAGGATCTGATGCCGGTTGCTGCCTTTTACCGCCATGATGAAGGGAAACTTGAACTTGGCTTTGTAGGCGTCGTTCAGCTCGGTGAAGCGAGAAAACTCTTCGGCCGTGCATTGGTGAATACCGGCGCCAGCCTGTTCATTGGTGCTGGCTTCGGTCAACTGGCCCTGGACGGCAGCTTTGCCGGCCAGGTCCGGGTGAGCGTTGATCAGTGCCAGCTGACTGGTGTGATCGGCGCTCAACAGGATGTCGCTCATGCGCTGGTGCAGGGTTTCGATCTGGTCGATCGACGCGTTCTGGCCCAGGTCGAAGGCCTTTTCGGCCACCCATGGCGAATGTTCGTAGATGTCGGCGAAGGCTTTGACGAAGGCGTCGCGGCTCAGGGTCGACGGTTTCAGGGTTTGAAAGGTGCTCATTTGGCAGCCCCTTGGTACGGGTGGGTTTCGTGCCAGTGACGCGCGATGTCGACGCGACGGCTGAACCACACCTGTTCATGACTTTTGGCGTATTCGATAAAACGCTTGAGCGAAGCCAGACGCGCCGGACGGCCCACCAGACGGCAGTGCAGGCCGATCGACAGCATTTTCGGTGCTTCAGCGCCTTCGGCGTAGAGCACATCGAACGCGTCTTTGAGGTATTCGAAGAAGTCGTCGCCCTTGTTGAAACCCTGGACCTGGGTGAAGCGCATGTCGTTGGTGTCCAGGGTGTACGGGATCACCAGGTGCGGCTTGCCGGTCGGGTTGTTCGGTTCCCAGTAGGGCAGGTCGTCGTCGTAGGTGTCGCAGTCGTAGAGGAAACCGCCTTCTTCCATCACCAGACGACGGGTGTTCGGGCCGGTGCGGCCGGTGTACCAGCCCAGCGGGCGCTCGCCGGTGAGTTCGGTGAGGATGCGGATCGCTTCGAGCATGTGCTCGCGTTCCTGCGCCTCGTCCATGTACTGGTAGTCGATCCAGCGGTAGCCGTGGCTGCAGATCTCGTGGCCGGCCTCGACCATCGCGCGGATCACGTCCGGGTGGCGCTGGGCGGCCATGGCCACGGCGAAGATGGTCAGCGGAATGTCGAATTCCTTGAACAGTTTCAGAATCCGCCAGACGCCGGCACGGCTGCCATACTCGTAAAGCGATTCCATGCTCATGTTGCGCGCGCCTTGCAGAGGCTGGGCCGCGACCATTTCCGAGAGGAAGGCTTCCGATTCTTTGTCGCCGTGCAGAATGTTGCGCTCGCCGCCTTCTTCGTAATTGAGTACGAACGACAGGGCGATCCGGGCATTGCCCGGCCAGTGTGGGTGAGGAGGGTTACTGCCGTAACCGATCAGGTCGCGTGGGTAGTCAGCGCTCACTGCAGTCTTCCTTCTTATTCGTTGACAGGTTGTGTAACGGCCTGCACAGGCTGGCGTCACAGCGATGGGCTGATTGTATACAACTTTATTCTCAATTTGTAAGCCTGAATTTTCGCATTTTTCACCGGCTGTCATCTTTTACTGCTAATGGCGTGAGCCTGCAAGAAACCTGCCTGACCAGTCAGCTAATGGACTGGGGGTTCAATGAATGCATGGTGCAAGGGCAGATCACCGGGAAATCGGAGGATGGCGGGGGTAAGAGGAAAAATGTCGTTTTTATTGTGTACAATTTTTTTGAAAAGTGTCTTAATCAATCGCTCGCCGCAGCTTTTCGTGCTCCGAAACGGTGCGGTCTCCTTTTCAACTGACTTCGGGAGGCGCGAAGTCTGACTGCTCCACGCAGGCAGGCGCGCAGAATCAATGGGACGTTTGACAACACACGTTTTGGACGCTGCACACGGTTGCCCGGGCAGCTCGATCAAGGTCGAGCTGTACCGCGTTGAAGGTTCGCACCTGGAATTGGTCGCCAGTGCGCTTACCAACAGCGACGGCCGGGTCGATGCGCCGCTGCTGCAAGGCGATGACTACCGTACCGGTGTCTATCAGGTTCAGTTCCACGCCGGGGATTACTACCGCGCCCGTGGCGTCCAGTTGCCGGAGCCGGCATTTCTGGACGTGGTGGTGCTGCGGTTCGGCATCTCTGCCGAACAGGATCACTACCACGTACCGTTGCTGATCTCGCCTTACAGCTATTCCACCTATCGGGGCAGCTGACCCCCAAGCAGCTGACCCCCAAGCAGCTGCCCCCACCGGGAAGCGACTGCGCATATAGCTTCTTTGGTCTTTCGCCCGCTCACACTGCGGGCTTTTTTTCGTCGGTCATTCAGCAACCTGCGATCACAGCCGCGCGTGTCCGTCGCGCACGATAAACACCGTGTCGTCAGCGTTCGCCAGCGTCTGCGGGCCGCCCCTGAGCCAGACGACTTTGTGGGTGGCGTGCGCTGCAATAACCGCCGCTGCCGCCGCTGCGCCCACCTGAATGTGCAGGCGCAGGCTGGCGCTGTGCTGATCGACATTCAGCGTCTGGTTGATCTTGCGGCCCCGGATGCGATGCAGGCTGATGAAGAACACGTAGTCATGCCCGGTGCGTTTGAACACCAGCGCCGGAAAAGAGTTGGACGGGCTGGGATCGAACACGGCGTAGCCGTTACGGGTCAGCAATGTCGCCATGAAACGCTTGAGATCCACCGCCGATTGGGTGGTGGTCGAATACAGCCATTCCTGACGAAACAATGCCGGATCGAAATCCAGCCGCTGCAACGGCCCACCCGGTGTCGGTGTCGGCAGTTCGATGGCACGGATCGCTCCACTGCCCGACGTCGGCAGAATCGGCAGCATCAGCAGTGGGTCAGCCAATTGCGGGCGTGGATGGGCATTTCCGGCTTTCCAGTCGTTGAAGGTTTGTCGTAGCAGGGTCAGTCCCGAGCCGGTGGCGGTGTTGGCGCCATTCGCCAGTACAAACTGATGGAAGGCGACGTTCTCCAGTGAGGTCGCCGATAACTCCGGAAAGTATTGGCTGACGTAATTCGTCAATGGGCGTTCGAACGGTAACGTCGGATCGATTTGCCAGTGCTGGGCCGGTGGAACCTGAATGGCGCCTCGCGGCTGTTGCCGCGGGTCCAGTCTGAGTGTGCGGTCCAGCAGGTCGAAGTCGTAGATCAGATGATTCGGGTTCTTGATGTAGACGATCGGATCGCTCGCGTCGCCGCGTGGAATGACTTTGTACTGAATCCCGTCGACGCGGATGTCACCCGGGGTGGCGTGTTGCGGGTCGATGCTCCAACCGTTCCACGGCGTCTCCTCAAGGCGAGGGCGTTTTGACGGTACGGTGGACTGTTCATCATCCGGCACTCGGTGGCGTGAAATGAACAATTGCGAGGTGCCGGCGTCCGGCGCATTTTCCGTCAGGACCGGACGCCACATCAGCGTCCCCTCAACCCGTTCCAGCAACGGACCGGACGCGAGGAGTTCGTTCGAAAGCCTGGCTCTCATTCCATTCTGTGTGTCCGGTCCGATCTGCACCGTTCCGCCCTCGACAAGATCGACATAGGCATGGCGGCCCGCTGAACGAATGCCGTTCAGCAGGTCGGGAGGCGGCAGTCGGTTGACCAGCCCGGGTGCGAGAAAATAACTGCCGATCGGCCTTTGTACGGTGCTGTCCCGGACGTGCGTCTCGGCAGGGAGGTCGTAGATTTCGATCATCTGCCGGCGGGTCACAGGTGGCGCAGGCAACTGCCAGGCCGGGTGGGTCAAGGTCGGATCGATCAAGGTGTCGGGCATCAGGCGCGGTGGTGTTGGAGTGTCCGGCGTGGTGTCCCGTACGACAGGCGTGGTATCCGGCGTATCTGTTTTCGGTCGGGTGGGGCGTTTGGGGCTCATTGATTGTTTGGCTCTGTCAGGCAATCGATTATCTGGAGGGCACCGCCTCCGTGCGCCAGATGAGGCGCACGATGCGCAGAAATGATCGTCAAGCCGGGGTTTTGACGGGTGGTACATATGTATAGCGAAGACAGATGGACACGATCGGGCAATCGTTCATCAGAAGAGGCGAGGGGGGTTAGCGAAGCGTCTGCCGCCCTCGCATGGCGATTCGAGGGCGGCAGTCAGTTGCAAATCTGGGCAGTCAGGATGCGATATTTCAGTGACCGCTCAGCAGCGATGCGGCACCTGCGCCGCCAAACAGACCGGCGCTGATCCGGTTGAACCAGCTCTGACCCTTGCCGCTGCGCAGGTAGCGCGCCGCACCATGGGCACCGAGCCCGTAGGTCAACTTGCACAGCAGATCGAGCACCGTCCAGGTGGCGATCATCACCAGCAGTTGTGGGAGGAACGGTTGTTGCGCACTGAGGAACTGCGGCAGAAACGCGGCAAAGAACAAGATGTCTTTCGGATTGCTCGCGCCCAGCACGAAGGCCCGGCTGAACAATGCGCGGAATTTCGGAACCGGTGCCGCTTGCGGAACCTCGGCGCCGGTCGATGGCTGGCGTGATTGCTGCCAGCTCTGCCAGGCGAGGTAGAACAGGTAGATCGCGCCGATGATTTTCAGGGCGCTGAACAGTTTTTCGGACGCCAGCAGCAGAGCACCGAGCCCCAGCGCCGAGGCACTGAGCAGGCAGATCGAGGCGAATACGCCACCGAGAAATGCCGGGTATGAACGGCGCAAACCGTAATTCAGACTGTTGCTGATCATCAGCAATGACAGCGGCCCCGGAATCAGGATCACCACCAGCGCAGCGCCGCTGAACAGCAGCCAGGTTTCCAGACTCATCACTTTCTCCTTTTTATCGTTATCAAGAATGTGCAAAAGCCTCACCCGCAAGGGTGAGGCTGTTTTGACGCTCGAACCGCGTGACGCTTACAAGAAGATGAACTTGGCGATGAAGATCGCGCAGAGCACCCACAGGCTGACGGAGATCTCTTTGTATTTACCGGTGCCGGCCTTCAGCGCGACATAGGTAATGAAGCCCAGCGCGATACCGTCGGCGACCGAGAAGGTCAACGGCATCATGATCGCGGTGACGATGGCCGGAATACTGTCGGTCGCTTCGTCCCATTCGATGTGCGCCATGCCGCCCATCATCAGCATCGCTACATAAATCAGCGCGCCGGCGGTGGCGTAGGCGGGAATCATGCCGGCCAGCGGTGCAAAGAACATCGCGGCTATAAATAGCACACCGACGGTGACTGCGGTAAGACCAGTCCGACCACCAGCCGCTACACCGGCGGCACTTTCCACATAGCTGGTGACCGGCGGAACGCCGACGACTGCACCGAATACGCTGGAGGCGGAGTCGGCTTTCATGGCGCGGGAGAGGTTTTCGATGCGGCCGTCAGCGCCTACCAGATTGGCGCGCTGCGCAACGCCCATCAGGGTGCCGGCGGTGTCGAACATGTGCACGAAAAGGAAGGCGAGCACGACGCTGATCATGCTGACGTTGAACACGCCGGCGACGTTCATGGCCATGAAGGTCGGCGCCAGGCTTGGTGGGGCGGACATGATGCCCTCGTAGTGCACCAGACCGATGCCCCAGCCAGCCAGGGTCACGGTGATGATGCTGATGAGGATTGCACCGAACACTTTGTGGTAGCTGAGGATCGCGATCATCAGGAAGCAGATGGCGGCGAGCAGCGGGCCGGGTTCACGCAGCGAGCCAAGCTTGATCAGCGTGGCCGGGCTGTCGACGACAATGCCGGCGGTCTTCAGGCCGATCAGCCCGAGAAACAGACCCACACCGGCACCCATCGCAAAGCGCAGGCTGACCGGAATGCTGTTGAGCAGCCATTCGCGAATCCGCGAAAAGGTCAGGATCATGAACAGCACACCCGAGACGAACACCGCACCCAGCGCGGTTTCCCAGTTGTAGCCCATGGTGCCGACCACGGTGTAGGTGAAGAATGCGTTGAGGCCCATGCCCGGCGCCAGGCCCACCGGCCAGTTGGCGTACAGACCCATCAGCAGGCAGCCCAGCGCGGCGGCGATGCAGGTGGCGACGAAAGCCGCACCGTGATCGATCCCGGCATCGGCCATGATGTTCGGGTTGACGAAAATGATGTAGGCCATGGTGATGAAGGTTGTCAGACCGGCGATCAGCTCGGTCTTCACCGTGGTGCCATGCAAGCTGAGTTTAAAGAGGCGCTCAAGCAGGCCATTGCGTAACGGCGGCGAGAGTTCCAGCGTCGATGCTTCGGATTTGCGGCTTTCCACAGCGAGTACTCCTCAAGAGTTTTATTGTTATTTCCAGGACCGGACCCTATGAGGGGGTGGCAGCGGTCCTTTGAGGCATACGCGAATTTGTTGACCATGCGGTCAGGAACTCGCACGCTGTGGATTATGCTTTTGTATACAAATAAAGCAAATAATGTTTTTGGTTTTGTCGACGAAAGTTTTGAGGATCGGGCTATATCACTCGGCGGCGCGGTTTTTCCCCAACGACAGATTCACCGCCAGCCAGCCGTTGACAGCCGTTTCGCCCGCTTCGGCAAACACTCGCTCCAGCAATTTCACCTGCTCGCGGCGCAATGCCTGTTCAAATTTCGCGCCTTCGACGGTCAACGTCAGAAGCCGTTTCCGTTTGTCTTCTTCGGACGCCACGCTGTCCACCAGGTGCATTTCCTGCAATTGACGCAACGGCATGTTCAACGCCTGTTTGCTCACACCGAGTAGCGCGAGCAACTCCTTAACGCTCAGGTTCGGGTAGCGGGCGATGAAAAACACGATGCGCTGATGCACGCGGGACAAGCCGCGACGCTCAAGCATTTCGTCAGCCTTGGCGGTGAACGCCTGGTAACCGAAGAAGAACGCTTCCATGGCTTGTTGTTGGCTGGCGCAGTTTTTAAGGTCAATCATATTGACGTTTCCGCTGAGGTTGTCGTAATTTCAGTCAATAAGTTTGACTCATTTTTCCCATGCCTCGCTAGCGGTGACTTCCATGGCTTTTTCCGAACGTGTCTCGCGTCTCAAAAGTTCTCTGATCCGTGAAATCCTGGCCGCAGCTCAGCGCCCGGAAGTCATGTCCTTCGCGGGCGGTTTGCCTGCTGAAGCCATGCTGCCGAAGGTCGAATGGGCCGACATGCCGCTGTCTCTCGGCCAGTACGGCATGAGCGAAGGCGAGCCCGCGTTGCGCGAAGCCCTGGCGGCAGAGGCGAGGGCGCTGGGGTTGCCGTGTGAGGCGAGTCAGGTGCTGGTGGTCAGCGGTTCCCAGCAAACCCTCGATCTGGCGGCCAAGCTGTACATCGACAAGGGCACCGAAATCCTGCTCGAAGCGCCGACCTATCTGGCGGCCTTGCAGATCTTCCAGCTGTTCGGCGCCGAATGCCTGACTGTGCCGCTGGAGGCCGATGGACCAAATCTGGCACAACTGCGCCAGCGCCTGGAGCAGCATCGCCCAGCGTTCATCTATTTGATTCCGACCTTCCAGAACCCGTCCGCCGTACGCTACAGCGAAGCCAAGCGCGAGGCCGTCGCAGCACTGCTCGACGAATTCGGCGTGACTCTGATTGAAGATGAGCCTTACCGCGAACTGACTTTCGACGGCGGCAGCGCTCAACCGATTGCCGGTCGTTTGAAGACATCCAGTTGGATCTACACCGGGACCGTGTCGAAAACCCTGTTGCCGGGCCTGCGCGTCGGCTACCTGATCGCCAGCCCGGATCTGTTCCCGCACCTGCTAAAACTCAAACAATCGGCGGATCTGCACACCAACCGCATCGGGCAGTGGCAGGCGTTGCAGTGGATCGGCAGCGAGAAATATCAACAGCACTTGAGTGAATTGCGCGGCTTCTACCGTCAGCGTCGCGATGCGTTTCAGTTGGCGCTGGAAACTCACTTCGCTGATCTGGCGGACTGGAACACGCCGCAGGGCGGGCTGTTTTTCTGGCTGACCCTGAAGCAGCCGCTGGACACACGTACGTTGCTGAACACCGCGCTGGCCAACGATGTGGCGTTCATGCCGGGCGAGCCGTTTTTCCCCGACCCGGATCGCAACCACGGTCATCTGCGCCTGAACTTCAGTCACATCGACCCCGCCCGGCTGGACGAAGGCCTCAAACGTCTGGCAGCGGTGGTACGCCAGGCGCAGGCCGCACAGGCTGCATGAAAAAACCGGCCATCAGGCCGGTTTTTTTATTCAGACTGCGGCGAACCGCTTGTTCAGATATTCGATGATCGTGTTGGACTCATACATCCAGGTGGTCTGACCGTTCTCTTCGATGCGCAGGCACGGCACCTTGATCTTGCCACCCTGTTCCTGCAGGGTCTGGCGATCCTGCTCGTTGTTTTTCGCATCCTTCAGGGCCACCGGCACATTCAGGCGACGCAGGCTGCGGCGGGTCTTCACGCAGAACGGGCAGGCGTGGAACTGATACAGGGTCAGGTCTTTCGCGGCGGTATCCACCTGAGCCTGGGCAGCGGCGGGGCGCTGTTTCTTGCCCGGGCGGGTCAGGAAATCAACGAAGATGATCAGTTGGCCGAGGCCGACACGAAGCGCTTTGACGAACACGTTACAAGCCTCACAGGGACATTGAAGAAGGCGCGCAGCTTACCCGATTTTTCACGGACGAAAAAAAACCAGCGATCAACGCCGGTTTTTTTCTGTCACGCATTACTTGATCAGGCTGAGAAACTCGCTGCGGGTCGCCGCGTTTTCACGGAACTCACCGAGCATCACCGAAGTGATCATCGACGAATTCTGTTTCTCCACACCGCGCATCATCATGCACATGTGCTTGGCCTCGATCACCACAGCCACGCCCAGCGCGCCGGTGACCTGCTGGACCGCATCGGCGATCTGGCGGCTGAGGTTTTCCTGGATCTGCAGGCGGCGGGCGTACATGTCGACGATCCGCGCGACCTTCGACAGGCCCAGCACTTTGCCGCTCGGAATATACGCGACGTGGGCCTTGCCGATGAACGGCAGCAGGTGGTGTTCGCACAACGAGTAGAGCTCGATGTCCTTGACCAGCACCATTTCGCTGTTGTCGGAGCTGAACAGGGCACCGTTGGTGACCTCTTCGAGCGTCTGTTCATAACCGCGGCAGAGGTACTGCATGGCTTTGGCGGCACGCTTTGGCGTGTCGAGCAGGCCCTCGCGGGACACGTCCTCGCCCAGTTGGCCGAGAATCGCGGTGTAATTCTGTTCCAGGGACATGAAACTACCTGTGGGGATTTTCGCAAAGGGCAAGGGTACGGTGGCGGACACGACCCTGCAAGTTCGGTGTGACGGGATTATTCGTCGCGGCCTTCCATCATGGTGCGTTTGAGCATCACGTAAACCGCGCCGGCGCCGCCGTGTTTCGCCTGGCACGAGCAGAAACCGAGCACTTGTGCATGCTGACGCAACCAGGTGTTGACGTGGCTCTTGATCATCGGCCGCTTGCCGTCCAGCCGCACAGCCTTGCCGTGGGTGACGCGCACGCAGCGGATTTCGAATTTGGTCGCTTCGGCGAGAAACGCCCAAAGGGTTTCCCGGGCCTTTTCGACGCTCATGCCGTGCAGGTCGAGGCTGCCTTCGAACGGGATCTGCCCGACCTTGAGCTTGCGCATCTGGCTTTCCTGCACCCCGTCGCGGGCCCACATCAGCTCGTCTTCGGGCCCGACGTCGATCACGAACTGATCGGACAGACCGTCAACAGTGGTGGTTTCGGTACGGATGGTCGCGGACTGGCGCAGCTTGGCGATCTGTGCACGGTCAGCCTTGGGTTTGCCGGTGTCGGCGCGGTCGTGCTTGATCGGCTTGACGCCTTGGATCGCACTTTTGAACAGGGAAAAATCGTCGTCTTGCATATCAGCCTCCGCGAAGGGCGGCCAGTTTACCCAAACAGACACAAAACGGCCCGGCAAAAAGCCAGGCCGTCGATTCAGTCGTGTTTTTTCATCAGGTGCGGGGACATGTTCAGTTCCCGCGATTGCCGTGCGCGACGCCGGCAACGACGCCACAGGGCCACGCCGAAATACAGGAACAACAGGCCGACGGCGAGAATGATCGCCGAGCCCATCGGGGTTGCGTTCAAGTCGCCGAGTGCCGGTGGGTGCCCCAGCAGGCTGGCGGCCCCGGCCAGCGCCAGCAGCACGCCGAACGTCGCCAGAATGGCGGCGATCGCTGCGCCGAAACGAAAACGCCAGTTGCTTTGGCCTTTGGGCCGCAAGCGGCGTGCGTCAAATCCATCGGATAACTTCATTCCGACCTTCCTCAATGGGTATCGGCCCTTCGACCGGGAGTTGACCGGGTTGTTCCTGAGGCTAGGGTAATTGAAGCAAATGCGAGGTCTTTGCAGATGAGCGGCGGGCTGAGCCGCTCATTTACGCTCGATCAGATCAGATCCTGGGTCAGCGCGAGGGTGGCGAAGTTGTCGGCCATGATCGCCATTTCCGCCTCCTGAACCTGTTCGGCACTGAGCACGCGACCCTTGAACGGCAGGTCACGGGTGGCGCAGGCGTCTTCGACCAGGGTGCAACGGAAACCCAGGTTCTTCGCCGCGCGCACGGTGGTGCTGACGCTGGAGTGGCTCATGAAGCCGCAGACGATCAGGTCCAGCGAACCGATGGTTTGCAGACGATCGTAGAGTTCGGTGCCGTGGAAAGCGCTCGGCAGCAGTTTGCCGATAATGGTTTCATCGCCCAGGGGTTCCAGGCCGGGGATGAATTCGCCGCGTTCGCCTTGCGGGTCGAACAGACCGCCGACGGTGCCGAGGTGGCGTACGTGCACGATCGGACGGCCGGCTGCGCGGGCGGCGGCAACCAGTTGTTTGATGTTCGCGACAGCCGCGTCCATGCCGCTCAGGGCCAGCGGGCCGCTGAGGTACTCTTTCTGGGCATCGATGATGACCACGGTGGCATGGCTCAACGTGGCCGCTGCGTAACCGCGACCGCTGAGTTGAAACATCGTTTTTGGAACGGACATTCTGGGGCTCCTTGGGGTGGGGCTTTTGCGACATTGTCCTCTGGCTGAGCGGTTCTGTGAATCGCTACCATCGTAGGCACCGTCGTTACTGGCCTGCAGCCTCGTCAAGTTACACGTTCTGTTCAATAGCTGATAAAGAATTCGGAACACTCCTACCGTTGCCCCGGGATTTTTCCTGCGTCGTCGTGGCGCGTTTTGGCTGGTAGAATCGCCAGTCGTTTTTTCTGGAGTTCTGCCCCGTGATCACTTCCCGACTTCGTACCCTGCGCGACCACATCCGTTGGGCCGTCAGCCGCTTCCATGGGGAGGATCTGTTTTTCGGCCATGGCACCGACAATGCATGGGACGAAGCCCGGCAACTTGTGCTCGGCGCTTTGCACCTGCCATGGGAAATCGCCGACAGCTATCTGGACTGCGCGCTGGAAGACGACGAACTGGTCAACCTGCAACGCCTGCTCAAGCGCCGCATCGAAGAACGCATTCCGACCGCTTACCTGCTGGGCGAGGCGTGGTTCTGCGGCATGTCGTTCATCGTCGATGAGCGCGTGCTGATCCCGCGTTCGCCGATTGGCGAGTTGATCGAAAACCGTTTTGCACCGTGGATCGGCGACGAACCGGCGCGGATTCTCGACCTGTGCACCGGCTCCGGCTGCATCGGCATCGCGTGCGCCTACGAATTCCAGAACGCCGAAGTGGTGCTGGCGGACCTGTCGTTCGAAGCGCTGGAAGTGGCGAACCAGAACATCGAGCGTCATGGCGTCGATGAGCGTGTGTTCACTGTGCAGGGCGATGGTTTTGAGGGTTTGCCGGGTCAACGTTTCGACCTGATCGTGTCGAACCCGCCCTACGTCGACGCGGAAGATTTCGCCGACATGCCGGACGAATATCAACACGAGCCGGAACTGGGTCTGGCCTGTGGCGATGACGGTTTGAACCTGGTGCGCCGGATGCTCGCCGAAGCGGCGGATCACCTGACCGAGAAAGGTTTGCTGATTGTCGAGGTGGGCAACAGCCAGGTACACGTCGAAGCGTTGTACCCGGAAGTCGATTTCGCCTGGCTGGAATTCCAGCGCGGCGGGCATGGCGTGTTCATGCTGACCGCCGAACAGTGCCGCGATCATCAGGCCCTGTTCGCTTCCCGCGTCTGACCTGAACCGATCGTTCCCACCTCGGTGGGAACGATCATTGGCTTAGCGGTGTGTGGCAATCCAGATCAGCAAGCCGGCCTGGAACACTGCAAACGCCACCAGACACGTAATGGTGAAGCGCAAACCCGCGTCTTCACGCTTGAACTTGCTGACCTTGTCTTCCTGCTTTTTCAGCTTCACTTCCTGCTCGGCCAGGTTCTGCTCGGCCTGCTGCAACATCTGCGCAGCTTCGAGAATCTCGACGATCTGCAGCTTTTCGCTGTTCCAGTCGCCCAGCAAGTCACCGACCTGCACTTCCTTGACGCTGCCCTTCAAATGCTGGGCGTCGGCGTAAACCACATCAAAGCCATGCACGCGCAGAAAGTGATCGCGGCGCAGGCGCGTGTCTTCGTTCAGCGCGTCCTTGTTGTTCAAGTCCATGCCGTCGACGGTGTAGGTGGGCCAGCGCTTTTTCGCCCAGTTGATGCCCTGGGCGGCCATGAAGCGGCCGATGCCACGGTTCAGCGGTTCGATCTGCAAACCGCTGTCCGGACCGAAGTGCACGCGTTTGGTCTTGTGGTCGACCCACACGTCGAGCTGGTTCTGCTCTTTGCGCACACGCTGCGCGGGCAGTTTGATCGACATGCGCATCAGGCTATGTTCTTTGCTGTTGCGCTCGGCGTAACCGAATTCGACAAAGCGCAACGGCCGCCCGCCGGTGTTGCGATCGGTCTGCAACGGCGCCAGGCGGAGCATCTTGTGGTGCTCGACGTGGACATCCGCCCATGGCAGCTCGACCGCTGGCGGTGCGTCTTTTTCAGCGGTGGTGTCGGGTGAAGTCTGGGTATCAGTCATAACGGCGAGATCCTGTCCAAGCTGCTTGCCGCCAGCCAGTACGCTGGCGACAAAGGCTTATCGGCCGTTTTCTACAGGACTAGAGGGCAAAAAGAGCTTAACGGGTGCGAAGTCCGTCAATAAATTCGAGGATGCGTGTCCCCAATTCCGCCGCCAGCGGCAAATTCGGGTCCTTGTAAGAGGCCATTTGCCGCTTCACGTCGTTGGGCACGATGCGCATCACGTGGTTCATGCCTTCGATCAATGCCAGCGTCGCGTCGGGTTTTGCCGCCTTGAGCAGGTTGGCGTCATCGACTTGAACCTGAATGTCGTTGCTGCCCTGAACGATCAAGGCCGGCATTTTCAGATGGGCGAAGGCTGCGGACGGATCCTGACGGAACAACGAAATCAGATACGGCTGCACGCTAGGGCGAAATATTGGCTGCAAGGGCGCCGGGACATTGTCGTCGGTGTGGCCGGCCTTGAGGCTGTCGAGCAACTCGTTGCTGCGCTGCATCAGTGGCGGCGGAAGACTGCGGGCCAGTTGCCGGCGCAACACCTGATCGATTGGCCGAGCCGTGCCGGACAGCGAAATGACCGCAGCGGCGTCGACTTTCGGTGCGGCCAGGCTGGCAATCAGTGCGCCCTCGCTGTGACCCAACAGGATCAACGGGCCGAAACGCGGATCAGCCTTGAGCTTCTGGCCCCAGGCCACGGCGTCCGCGACGTAGGCATCCACCGACAGATTGCGCTCATCCGGCGTCGCGGCGAGGCTTGCGGCCACCCCGCGCTTGTCGAAACGCACGCTGGCGATATTGTGCTTGGCCAGCACCCAGGCCAGTCGCTTGAGGCTGTCGTTGCGCCCGCCGTCCGGGTTGTTTCCGTCACGATCCGTAGGACCCGAGCCAGAAAGAATGAGGACAACCGGCACCGGATTGTCAGACTTTGGCAGTAACAGCGAGCCGAAAAGTTCTCCGCTGCCGGTGTCCAAAGTCACCGGGCGTTGCAGGACGGTCGCCTGGACAAAGCCAGTAAACAGGGTAAGGCTCAAGATCAAAACTCGCAGCATCATCACGCCATCATTTGCAAAGGTGCCGGTTGGACTCACCAACACCGCCAAGGTTCGAGGATGAACTACTCGGTTAGCCTGCGTATACTGGCGCGCATCATGAATTTGGGTTTGATTTCACGGAGCGTCCTGCATGTCCGGCAATACCTACGGCAAGCTGTTCACTGTCACCACCGCGGGCGAAAGCCATGGTCCGGCGTTGGTCGCCATTGTCGACGGCTGCCCGCCGGGCCTGGAGATTTCCCTTGAGGACCTGCAGCGCGACCTCGATCGCCGCAAGCCGGGCACCAGCCGCCACACCACCCAGCGTCAGGAGGCCGACGAAGTCGAAATCCTCTCCGGCGTGTTCGAGGGCCGCACCACCGGCTGCTCCATCGGCCTGCTGATCCGCAACACTGACCAGAAGTCCAAGGACTACTCGGCGATCAAGGATCTGTTCCGTCCGGCCCACGCCGACTACACCTACCACCACAAATACGGCGAGCGCGATTACCGCGGCGGCGGTCGCAGCTCGGCGCGGGAAACCGCGATGCGCGTGGCGGCCGGTGCGATTGCCAAGAAATACCTGGCGACGCAGGGCATCGTCATTCGCGGCTACATGAGCCAGCTCGGCCCGATCGAAATCCCGTTCAAGACCTGGGAATCGGTCGAGCAGAACGCCTTCTTCAGCCCGGACCCGGACAAGGTTCCGGAACTGGAAGCCTATATGGACCAGTTGCGCCGCGATCAGGACTCGGTCGGGGCCAAGATCACCGTGGTCGCCGAAGGTGTGATGCCGGGTCTGGGCGAGCCGATCTTCGACCGTCTCGATGCCGAACTGGCCCACGCGCTGATGAGCATCAACGCGGTCAAAGGCGTGGAAATCGGCGCCGGTTTCTCCTCAGTCGCCCAACGTGGCACCGAGCATCGCGATGAAATGACTCCGGAAGGTTTCCTCAGCAACAACGCCGGCGGCATTCTCGGCGGTATCTCTTCGGGTCAGCCGATCGTCGCGCATCTGGCCTTGAAGCCGACGTCGAGCATCACCACGCCGGGCCGTTCGATCGACATTCATGGCAACCCAGCGGAAGTGATCACCAAGGGGCGTCACGATCCGTGCGTCGGCATCCGCGCCACGCCGATTGCCGAGGCGATGATGGCCATCGTGCTGATGGATCACCTGCTGCGTCACCGTGGTCAGAACGCCGACGTGCGCGTGAGCACGCCGGTCCTGGGTCAGCTCTGATGGGTCTACTCACAGCCGCTGCGGTTTGACCGTGGCGGCGCTCCCGTACTGGCGGCTGTCCAGTTTCTATCTGTTCTATTTCGCCTTGCTCGGTTCGACGGCGCCGTTTCTGGCGCTGTACTTCGATCACCTCGGATTCAGCGCCGCACGCATCGGCGAGTTGGTGGCGATCCCGATGCTGATGCGCTGCGTGGCGCCGAACATCTGGGGCTGGCTCGGCGACTACACCGGCAGACGCCTGGCCATCGTGCGTTTTGGCGCGGTGTGCACATTGCTGACCTTCTCGTTGATCTTCGTCAGCAAGACCTACGCCTGGCTGGCGATGGTCATGGCGTTGCATGCGTTCTTCTGGCACGCGGTGTTGCCGCAGTTCGAAGTCATTACCCTCGCGCATCTGCAGGGCCAGACCTCCCGCTACAGCCAGATTCGGTTGTGGGGTTCCATCGGTTTCATCATCACCGTGGTGGCATTGGGGCGATTGTTCGAATGGCTCAGCCTCGACATCTACCCGGCGGCGCTGGTGTTGATCATGGCCGGCATCGTGCTCAGCAGTCTGTGGGTGCCGAATGCGCAGCCGCCGCAGGGCAACCGGCCGACGGGCGAGGGTTTTCTCAAGCAGTTGCGCAATCCCGGGATCCTGGCGTTCTACGGTTGCGTGGCGCTGATGCAGATGAGCCACGGGCCGTATTACACGTTTCTGACCTTGCACCTCGAACGCCTGGGTTACAGCCGAGGTGTGATCGGCATGCTCTGGGCCGTTGGCGTGGTGGCGGAAGTGCTGATGTTCATGGCCATGAGCCGGATCCTCGCGCGTTTTTCCCTGCGTCGTGTGCTGATGGCGAGTTTTCTGCTGGCGGCGCTGCGCTGGTTGCTGCTAGGTTCGTTCGCCGAATTCCTGTGGGTGCTGCTGTTTGCTCAGGTGCTGCACGCCGCGACGTTCGGCAGCTTTCATGCCGCTGCCATCCAGTTCGTGCAACGTAGCTTCGGCGCGCGTCAGCAAGGGCAGGGCCAGGCGTTGTACGCCGCACTGGCCGGCACCGGCGGTGCGCTGGGCGCGTTGTATTCCGGCTACAGCTGGAATGCCCTCGGCGCGACATTGACCTTTAGTATTGCCAGTCTCGCGGCGCTCGCTGCTGCCGTTATCATTGCCATACGTATGCAAGAGGACAGGCCATGAGCCTTACGCGTGAACAGCTTGCCCAGCAAATCGTCGACGCCGGGCGTTTTCTTTACGGTCGCGGCTGGTCGCCGGCCACCAGCAGCAACTACTCGACGCGCCTGTCGCCGAGCGAAGCGCTGCTGACCGTGTCCGGCAAGCACAAGGGCCAGTTGGGTCTGGACGACGTGCTTGCCACCGACTTGTCCGGCAACAGCCTGGAACCGGGGAAAAAACCGTCCGCCGAAACCCTGCTGCACACCCAGCTCTACAGCTGGCGCCCGGAGATCGGCGCGGTGCTGCACACCCACTCGGTGAACGCCACGGTGCTGTCGCGCCTGACGCCGGAAGATTTCATCGAGTTCGAAGACTACGAACTGCAAAAAGCCTTCAGCGGCATTTCGACCCACGAATCCCGGGTGCGAGTGCCGATCTTCGACAACGATCAGGACATTGCGCGCCTCGCCGCCAAGGTGCAGCCTTGGCTCGACGCCCATCCCGATTGCGTCGGTTATCTGATTCGCGGTCACGGCCTCTATACCTGGGGCGCGCAGATGAGCGACGCGTTGCGCCAGATCGAGGCCTTTGAATTTCTGTTTGAATGCGAGTTGAAGACCCGCAGCGTCATGAACCGCCAAGGCTGACTTCACCAGAACCAGCCCATTTGCCTGATGAATGCAGTGCCCGACCGGTCTCGAAGAACCGGACGGCAAGGCCGATACCGAGGAATTGCCCCCATGAGCAGCCTGTCCGTCTATCACGTTTCCAGCCCTGAAATTCCGAACAAGGTGCTGACCCATTTCGAAGACATCGCCTCGACCCTGGCCGAGCAGGGCGTGCGCTTCGACCGCTGGCAAGCCGCCGCGAAGATCCAGCCCGGCGCTAGCCAGGAAGAAGTGATCGGCGCCTACAAAGAGCAGATCGACAAGCTGATGACCGAGCGTGGTTACATCACCGTCGATGTGATCAGCCTCAACAGCGATCACCCGCAAAAAGCCGAATTCCGCGCCAAGTTCCTCGAAGAACATCGCCATGGCGAAGACGAAGTACGCTTTTTCGTCGCCGGCCGTGGCCTGTTTACCCTGCACATCGACGATTACGTTTACGCCGTGCTGTGCGAGAAGAACGACCTGATTTCGGTACCGGCCGGCACCAAACACTGGTTCGACATGGGCGAGAACCCGCATTTCGTGGCGATCCGCCTGTTCAACAACCCTGAAGGCTGGGTCGCCAACTTCACCGGCGAAGACATCGCCGGCCGCTTCCCGCGCCTGGAGGACTGAGCCGATGTCGATCAAGGTCATTCTCACCGACATCGAAGGCACCACCAGCGCGGTGAGTTTTGTGTTCGACGTGCTGTTCCCGTATGCCGCCAAACACCTGCCGGACTTCGTTCGCCAGAACGCCCAGCGAACCGACGTCGCCGAACAACTGGACGCCGTGCGCCGCGACAGCAACGAGCCGCAGGCTGACGTTGAGCGAGTGGTAGAAATTCTGCTGGCCTGGATCGCCGAAGACCGCAAAGCTACACCGCTGAAAGCGTTGCAAGGCATGGTCTGGGAGCAGGGTTATCAGGCCGGGCAGTTGAAGGGTCATGTTTACCCGGACGCCGTCGAAGCGCTCCAGCGCTGGCATCAGGCCGGGTATCAACTGTTTGTTTATTCGTCTGGTTCGATTCAGGCCCAGAAGCTGATTTTCGGCTGCTCGGAGGCGGGGGATCTGACACCGCTGTTCAGCGGCTATTTCGACACCACGTCGGGCCCGAAGCGCGAAGCGCAGTCGTACAGCACTATTCAGCAGGCCATCGGGGTCGAACCGCAGGAAATCCTGTTCCTGTCCGACATCGTGCAGGAACTCGACGCCGCCCAGGCCGCTGGCCTGCAAACCTGCGGCCTGGCCCGTGAGGGTGGGGAGCTGGAAGGGCATGTGACTGTCGACAGCTTCACCGGGATCGAACCGGAAGCGTTCTGATTCCACACAATCGATGCGCAAAAAAAACAGGCCGTGAAGCGAAAGCTCCACGGCCTGTTTGTTTATGCGGTGTTTACATCGAGTGATAGGTTGGCAGGGCAAAACGCTGCTGGCTTTGCAGCATGCCGATTTGCGGCAGCTCGCTGGCTTGTTCGGCCAGGTCACGACGGATCGCGCTGATCGCCCACGACAGTTGGTCGCCGGCATGCAGTTGCTGATAGGTGAGCGCACGTTTGAACACTTTGCCGTCGGCACTCTTCAGCGTCAGCAGGATCCCGCCATCGGGACGCGGTTGGGTGGTGACGTTGAAGTTGGAGAACAGGGAGGTAAATTTTTCTTGGATCAGGCTCATGTCTTTCAGCTCCGTATGCACTTGAATGGCAAGCATGCAGAGGGAGTTGCAGTGATTGTGCCAGTATTCTGTTTTTATAAAATCGTTATAAATCAATAAGTTATAAATTATGCAAATTCAAGTCGTCGTGCAATCTGCATGAATGGCCATCGTGCATCCTGCATTTTGCGGGATCGCTGTCGATCCGATGGAACCATTCCATCCGGCTGCAATCGCGTTTCGCCTTGTAGCGTTGGCGGATACAAAACATTGCAAAAACCGCGTGTACAGCCCGAGAAGCCCTGACGTATTTTCGGCCTCGACCCTCGCTCAAGAAGCGCCGGTTGCCTTACCCGATTGCCCGACAATAAAAAATCCGGCCTGCACGCCAAGGTCGAACGGGAGCTGCCATGAGCCACGCGCCTAGCGACACGATTACCTGGAGCATGATGCTCCGCAAACTGCCGATGATTGCCAAAGCCATCCCTCGGGTGGTGAAAGGCATGAAGGTGGCCAACGTCAAGAATCCGACCCAAACCTGTGGCCTGGGCTGGACCTTCGAGCAAGCGACCCTGCGCAATCCCGAGGGCCCCGCGCTGCTGTCGGGTGAGGTGGTGCTGAGTTATTCACAGGTCAACCAGTGGGCCAACCGCATTGCCCACTACCTGATCGGGCAGGGCATCGGCAAAGGCGATGTGGTGGCGGTGTTCATCGAAAACCGCCCGGAACTGCTGGTGACGATTCTGGCGCTGGCCAAGGTCGGCGCCGTCAGCGCGCTGCTCAACACTTCGCAGACTCGCGACACGCTGATTCACAGCATCAATCTGGTGGCGCCGGTGGCGATTGTCGTCGGTGAGGAATTGCTGCCAGCCTTCACCGCGGTGCGCGAGCAAGTGACGATTGCGCCGGCCCGCACCTGGTTCGTGGCGGATCAGGACACCTTCAGCCAGCCGGGCATCGCCCCGGAGGGTTACACCAATCTGATCAGCGCCAGCGCCGATGCGCCAAGCGACAACCCGGCCAGCAGCCGGCAGATTTTTTTCGATGACCCGTGCTTCTACATCTACACCTCAGGCACCACCGGTTTGCCCAAGGCCGGCGTGTTCAAGCACGGACGCTGGATGCGCAGCTCGGCGAGCTTCGGCATGATCGCCCTCGACATGCGCCCGGACGATATCGTCTATTGCACCTTGCCGCTGTACCACGCCACCGGCCTTTGCGTGTGCTGGGGATCGGCGGTCAATGGCGCCTCGGGCTTCGCGATTCGCCGCAAGTTCAGCGCCCGGCAGTTCTGGAGCGATGTGCGCCGCTACCGCGCAACCACCATCGGCTACGTCGGCGAGTTGTGCCGTTATCTGGTGGATCAGCCGGTCAGCAGCGATGACAGCCGCCATGACGTGCGCAAGATGATCGGCAACGGTTTGCGGCCCGGTGCCTGGGCCGAGTTCAAGACCCGGTTTGCGGTGGATCACATCTGCGAACTGTACGCGGCGAGCGACGGCAATATCGGCTTCACCAACATCCTCAATTTCGACAACACCATCGGATTCTCGCTGATGGCCTGGGAACTGGTCGCCTACGATCAGGACAGCGGCGAACCGATTCGTGGTGCTGACGGGTTCATGCGCAAGGTCGACCGGGGCGAGCGCGGCCTGTTGCTGGCGCGGATCGACGACAAGGCGCCGCTGGATGGCTACACCGATCCGCAGAAAACCGCGAAAGTCGTGCTGCAGGACGTATTCACCAAGGGCGACCGCTTCTTCAACACCGGCGATCTGCTGCGCAATATCGGTTTCGGTCATGCGCAGTTTGTCGATCGCCTCGGCGACACCTACCGCTGGAAGGGCGAAAACGTCTCGACCACCGAGGTCGAGAACCTGTTGCTCCAGCATCCGCACATTTCCGAAGCCGTGGCCTATGGCGTGGAAATTCCCAACACCAACGGTCGCGCCGGCATGGCGGCGATCACGCCGGCCGAGTCTCTGGCGACGCTGGACTTCACCGAGCTGCTGGCCTTCGCCCGCCAGCGCATGCCGGCCTATGCGGTGCCGTTGTTCCTGCGGGTCAAAGTGAAAATGGAAACCACCGGCACCTTCAAATACCAGAAGACGCGCCTGAAAAACGAAGGCTTCGACCCCGGCCAGACAGGTGATGACCCGATCTATGCCTGGCTGCCCGGTACTGAAACCTACGTGCAGGTCACGGATGAAATCCTTGCGGACATTCGCGCCGGCAAGTTCCGTTATTGATATTGGCTATCGACTGTCTTGGAAAAAAGGGGGTGACAGCTATCGCCGCGCTCGGGAAACTATCGGCTTTCCGATTGACCGAAAGTGGAGTTGCCCCATGTCCGACCAAAGCCGCCAGATGACCCCCGAAGAAGCTGCCGAATTCACCGAGCAGGTATTCAACAAGGCGCGCGACGGCGATGCGGCGATGCTGGATCGCCTGATCACGGCCGGTCTGCCGGTCAACCTGACCAACAGCAAGGGCGACACCCTGTTGATGCTCGCCAGTTACTACGGTCACGTAGATGCGGTGCAAGTGCTGCTCAAGCACAAGGCCGACCCGGAACAACGCAACGGCAACGGCCAGAGCCCGATTGCCGGCGCGGCATTCAAGGGTGACCTGGCCGTGGTCAAGGCATTGGTGGCCGGTGGGGCGCAGATTGAAGGCGCTTCCTTCGACGGCCGCACGGCGCTGATGATGGCGGCAATGTTCAACCGGGTTGAAATCGTCGAGTTCCTGATCGACCAGGGCGCCGACCCGAAAGCCAAGGACGCCAACGGCATCACCGCGCTGGACGCGGCCCGCACCATGGGCGCTGTGGACACCACCGCGCAGCTGGAAAAACTGCTGGGCTGAACCGTCGGGCCGGAACCCGCTCTGTGGCGAAGGCGAGAATGCGCTATCCTTCGCGCCCTCAAAATTCTCTTCGCCACAGGATCCGCCCCCATGAAAGCCGCACTCGCCGAACTCATCAGCAAAATCAGCTCCGGCTGCATGGGCGACGACGAGATTCAGAAGGTCGCTGATGAAGCGGCGCAGGCCTACGCCGATGCCGACGCTTTTCTGACCGCCAATCCGGACATCAACTACGACGACACTTTCCCGATTCCTTTGGGCGAATGGGTCGTGGTCGGCAGTCTGCCGGAAACCGTTCTGTTCCAGGCCGACACCTACGTTGACCTGTTCGCGCAGATCGTGGCTTCGTTCGGCCCGGGCGTGGAGTTCAACCTCAAGCCCAAGCAACTGGCCAAGACCGAAGCGCTGACCGCACTCAACCGCATCCAGGTGCAGATGAGCAGCATGAACAAGGAAAACGGCGGCTACACGCTGATGAACTTCAGCCAGTTGCTCGACGACGAACTGCAAGTGGTGCTGGTCTACGGCAACGACGTGCCGCGCGTGCTGGAACTGTGTGCCGAAGTCGGCATCGCCGCTGCGCCGTCGCTGGAAGCCTTGAAGGTCGCCGTTCACGTCTGAGCGCAATAAAAGGGAACCCTGCGCGCGACCGTCTATCCTAAAAGTGCATGCCACTATTCTGGAGTGACACCATGGGTTCCACGTTCAACGGCCTGATCGGCCTGATCATTCTTGCCCTCGACATCTGGGCGATCATCAACGTGCTGAAAAGCGGCGCCGAGACCGGGATGAAAATCCTCTGGGTGCTGTTGATCATCTTCCTGCCGGTGCTGGGCCTGATCATCTGGGCGATTGCCGGGCCGCGGGGCAATGTGCGGATCTGACCGTTCGCGCCAATGGATTGTGCCGGGCCGATGAAGTGAGGTTCGACCTGTCATCTTCGGCAACGTAGAATGCGCGCCTTTCCCGGGCAATCGAACCTGACGATTGGCGCCCGCGCATTCATCGGAGCACTTCACCATGACCGTCACCAAGACCAGCGAATACCTGGAAACCCTCTACGAAGGCTACGGCCAGCGTTTTCGCATGGAAAAACTGCTGCACGAAGTGCGCACCGAACACCAGCACCTGGTGATCTTCCAGAACCCGCGCATGGGCCGGGTGATGGCGCTGGACGGCGTGATCCAGACCACCGAAGCCGATGAATTCATCTACCACGAAATGCTCACCCACGTGCCGATCCTCGCCCATGGCACCGCCAAGCGCGTGCTGATCATCGGCGGCGGCGACGGCGGCATGCTGCGCGAAGTGACCAAGCACGCCAGCGTCGAGCACATCACCATGGTCGAAATCGACGGCACCGTGGTCGACATGTGCAAGGAATTCCTGCCGAACCACTCCAAGGGCGCCTACGACGATCCACGCCTGAACCTGGTGATCGACGACGGCATGCGCTTCGTCGCGACCACCACTGAAAAGTTCGACGTGATCATTTCCGACTCCACCGACCCGATCGGCCCGGGCGAAGTGCTGTTCTCGGAAAACTTCTACCAGGCCTGCCACCGCTGCCTGAACGAGGGCGGCATCCTCGTGACCCAGAACGGCACGCCGTTCATGCAGATCGAAGAAGTGAAAACCACCGCCGGTCGCCTGCGCAGCCTGTTCCCGGACTGGCACTTCTATCAGGCGGCCGTGCCGACCTACATCGGCGGTTCGATGACCTTCGCCTGGGGCTCGACCAATCCGGCCTACCGCAAGCTGAGCCGTGAAACCCTGCAGCAGCGCTTCATCGGCAGCGGCATCGTCACCCGTTACTACAACCCGGAAATCCACATCGGCGCCTTCGCCTTGCCGCAATACGTGCTGCAAGCGGTGAACAAGCCAAGCAACGACTGATCACTCAGCCGTTATCACTGCGGGAGCGAGCGGCTTCGTTCCCGCAGATGAAATGTTTTTCATGTTTCATCGGTGTAAAGCTTTTGAACGATCAATCCTGACAAAAGTCGAGATAGATATGAGCCCATTTGCGGGTTTGTTCGAGGAGGCACCAATGCAAAAGTGGAAAGTCACTTTCGTGGATGATCACGGTGAAATTGTCGATGAAATCTTCGAGCGCGCGGAATGCCCCAGCGACGATGAGGCCGCTCGATTGATCAAGGAACGACTCCTTCCTGTCGCCGCCGCACTGGATCTGAACGATCTGGAAGGGCGCACCTCCGATGCAGGCGCCAAAAGCCTGAAAACCCAGAACAGCATCGAAATCCGCAGCATCACGCCCATCTGAAAATCTTCTTGTCCGTAACGTACCAGGCCTTGGCAGCGGCTCTATCTTGGGGCTACTCTGCAAGCGAGATCAGCGAACGGATCGCTAAGGTCTGGTCTTGTCAGCTACATGCTTGTTTCCCGCCGGCAACACGGTTGTCGTAGCGCTTGAGCCGTTCGGCCAGGTGCAGGGAATACGGAAAGTCTATCCATCTATGCGAGGGGGACGTTCATGAGCACAGCCTATCAAGAAGACATCAGCAGCAGCGTGCTGCGCCGCATGAAAGAAGGCGGTTTCGATTTTTCCCGATTCCATCCCATCGAGTTCTACGCCATTTTCCCGGACGAGGAGCGGGCGCGCAGGGCGGCAGGCAAGTTTCGCGGTGAATCCATCAATGCCCAGGTCAGTGCGCGCGACGACGGCGCGTGGTCCCTGGAATTGAGCAAGGTGATGTACGCAACCTACGACGACATTGGCGATTTCGAACAGGGCTTTTCGGCGGTGGTCGAGCCCTTGGGCGGCATCATCGAAGGCTGGGGCGTGAAGCAGGAGGTGCGCAACCGCCATCGTTTGAACTGATAACCCTCGCAACACGTCGAGCAACGGCTGACCTTCGGGTCGGCCGTTGTCGTTTCTGCACCCTGAACATCGCCCGGCAAAACCCTGAAACAAGAATCCGGCGCAAAAAAAAGCCACCGGGAGAGGTGGCTGAAAGGGAAGACCGGAAGGAGAGGAAACCGGTCAGGGTTACGGCCGGTAGGGCTGCCAGGGCAAGCCGGATCAGTTGGGCTGCGCACTTCGTCAGGGACGTTTCGCAGCGGATGTGCGGATTATCCGCAGGCGGCGCCGGGCAGTGAAATCAACTCTGACTATGCTGGTGATAGGCGACTGCACTGCGTCGCAATGAGGCGGGGGCGATCAGGTTGGGGCATTTGCCGCACAGGAATGGTGCGGTGTTTGTGGCGTGAATATCCAACCGATTGAAATCAAAGCGTTTATGCCGATGGCACGGGCCTTGCGAAGGCCTGTATGTCCGGGGTGACAAGGAGTACGGCATGATCCGCACCTATTTTGATGAAATGTACGATGCCGGCGGCCAGGTCCGCCCGCATTACCGGGAGTTTGCCCGCTGGCTGGCCGATACGCCTGACGAGCTGTTGGCCCAGCGGCGACGCGAGGCCGATCTGCTGTTCCATCGTGCCGGGATCACTTTCACGCTCTACGGGGACGAGCAAGGGACAGAACGCCTGATTCCCTTCGACACCATTCCGCGCAGCATTCCCGCCAGCGAGTGGCGGATCGTCGAGCGCGGCTGCATCCAGCGCGTCAAGGCGTTGAACATGTTCCTCGCCGACCTCTATCACGAGCAGCGCATCATCAAGGCCGGGATCATTCCCGCCGAGCAGGTGCTGGCCAACGAGCAATACCAGTTGGCGATGCAGGGGCTGGATCTGCACCGCGATATCTATTCGCACATCTCTGGCGTCGATCTGGTGCGCGACGGCGACGGCACGTATTACGTGCTCGAGGACAACCTGCGCACGCCCAGCGGCGTGAGCTACATGCTCGAAGACCGCAAGATGATGATGCGCCTGTTCCCCGAGCTGTTCGCGGCCCAGCGCATCGCCCCGATCGACCATTACCCGAACCTGCTGCTCGACACCCTGAAAAGCTCAAGCCCCATCGACGACCCGAGTGTGGTGGTGCTGACACCGGGGCGGTTCAACAGCGCGTTTTTCGAGCATGCGTTTCTGGCCCGGGAAATGGGCGTCGAGCTGGTCGAAGGTGCCGATCTGTTCGTGCGCGACGACAAGGTCTTCATGCGCACCACCGATGGCCCGAAAGCGGTGGACGTGATCTACCGCCGGCTCGACGACGCCTTCCTCGACCCGTTGGCGTTCCGCCCGGATTCGATGCTCGGCGTGCCGGGTCTGCTGTCGTCGTATCGCTCCGGCAATGTGGTGCTGGCCAATGCGATCGGCACCGGCGTGGCGGACGACAAGTCGGTGTATCCGTTCGTCACCGAGATGATCCGTTTCTACCTTGATGAAGAGCCGATCCTGAAGAACGTGCCGACGTGGCAATGCCGCAATCCGTCTGAACTTTCCCATGTGCTGGCCAATCTTCCGGATCTGGTGGTCAAGGAAACCCAGGGCTCCGGCGGTTACGGAATGCTCGTGGGGCCGGCGGCGACGACAGCGGAAATCGATGCGTTCCGCGAGCGGATCAAGGCCAAGCCCCACGCGTACATCGCGCAACCGACGCTGTCGCTGTCGACCTGTCCGACCTTTGTCGAAAACGGCATTGCGCCGCGCCATATCGACCTGCGTCCGTTCGTATTGTCCGGCCGCGAAACCCGGGTTGTGCCCGGCGGTTTGACCCGTGTCGCCCTGCGTGAAGGCTCTCTGGTGGTGAATTCATCCCAGGGCGGCGGAACCAAGGACACCTGGGTGGTCGAGGATTGAAGGAAGCCTGCCATGTTAAGTAGAACTGCCTCGGATCTGTACTGGATGTCGCGTTACCTGGAGCGGGCGGAAAACCTCGCCCGCATGCTCGATGTCAGCTATTCGCTGTCGCTGATGCCGCAGGACGGCCGTGGCGACGGTTTGCACGAACTGGCGATGCCGTTGCTGATCACCGGCACGCTGGACGATTACCTGGAACGCCATGGCGAATTGCATGCCGAGCGATTGCTGCACTTCTTCGCGCTCGACGCGGCCAACCCGGCGAGCATCTATAGCTGCCTCGGCGCGGCGCGAGCCAGCGCCCACGCGGTGCGCGGTCGGATCACCGCCGACATGTGGGAGAACATCAACGCCACTTGGCTGGAGATCCGCGGGATCGCCAACCAGGGCCTCAGCCGCTATGGCATGAGCCGTTTCTGTGAGTGGATCAAGGAACGTTCGCACCTGTTCCGCGGGGCGTCCTACGGTACCATCATGCGCAACGATGCGTTTCGTTTCATCCGGTTGGGCACGTTCATCGAGCGGGCCGACAACACTTTGCGCCTGCTAGACGCCCGCTATGAAATGGCCGGCGATCAGGCCGAAGCGGTCAGCGACGGCACCGCCCACGCCTATTACCAATGGAGTGCCTTGTTGCGGGCCTTGTCCTCGTTCGAGGCCTACACCGAAATCTACCGCGACGCGCCCGGCGCCCGGCATGTCGCCGAGCTGCTGCTGTTGCGTGCCGACGTGCCGCGCTCGCTGCGGGCCTGCACCGAAGAGATCGACCAGATCCTCGCGCAACTGCCGGGAGCCAACGGTCGTCCAGCGCAACGGTTGGCGGCGGAAATGGACGCACGCCTGCGTTACACCGGCATCCACGAAATCCTCGAGGAAGGGCTGCACGCCTGGCTCACCGAGTTCATCCCGCTGGTGCGCCAGTTGGGCAACGCCATTCACAGTTCCTACCTGGAGGCCGCATGAGACTTTCCATCAGCCACGAGACCACCTATCACTACGAAGATCAGGTGCGGGCGAGCATCCAGTACCTGCGCCTGACACCTCACGACAGCGAGCGTCAGCATGTGCTGAGCTGGCAGCTCGACCTGCCGCGCCCGGTGCGCGCCCAGCTCGATCCGTTCGGCAACATCCTGCATGTGCTGACCATGGACGAACCCCACGAAGCGATCATCATCGGCGCTCGTGGGCAGGTCGATATCGACGAGTTGCGCGAAGCGGAGCACGAGAGTCAGTCGGCGCTGCCGTTCCTGCGTTTCACCCGGCTCACCGAGGCGGACGAGGCGCTGCGGGCGTTTGCCGAGAAGTCCTGCAAGCAACGACGCGACCGCAATGCATTGATCGACCTGATGCATGGGCTGAATCAGCACATGACCTACAAGCCGGGCTCCACCGAAGTCGACACCAGCGCCGCCGAGGCGTTTGCCGGGCGGGCGGGTGTTTGCCAGGATCACGCCCACGCGTTTCTGGCCTGCGCGCGCAGCCTCGGTGTGCCGTCGCGGTATGTGTCGGGTTATCTGTACAGCGAGGATTGCGAGCATCTGGCCAGTCACGCCTGGGCCGAGGCCTGGATCGATGACGCCTGGTACAGCTTCGACGTGACCAATGAACTGGCCCGGCCGGAGCGGCACCTGAAACTGGCGGTGGGCCTGGATTACCTCGACGCCTGCCCGGTGCGGGGCATGCGTCGGGGCGGCGGGTCAGAGCAGATGCACGCGAAAGTGCTGGTGTCGCCGACACCAGCGCCAATCATCTCGGTGCAACAGCAGTAAACGACGTAGTCGGGTTACTTGGCGGGCGCAACCTTGCGCCCGGCCATGTGCTGCAGATACCCCACCAGTTTCTGCAGATCCGCATCCGGTAATACTTCGGCGGAAAACCCTGGCATCTTCGCTTGCGGCCACTGGCGCAAACTCTGCGGATCGCGGATGTAGCGCTTGAGGAAGTCCGCGCCGAAATATTCGGTCGGGTTGTAGGGAATATTCAGGTCCGGTCCGAATTGCGCATCGCCCGCACCATTCAGGCGATGGCAGGCCAGACAGTTCTTCTGGAACAGCGCAAAACCCTGATTCACCGGGTCATCGGCCTTCAACGCAGGATCCGGCAGCAGGGCAGGGAAGCGCTCGGCCACCGGCGCCATGCGTTTGATGCTCGCCACTTCGAACGGCCATTGTTCCGGGCTGATATGGCCGGCCTGCGGATCGGTCCACACCAGATAGAACGGCCCGGCGCTGTGCTTGCCTTCCGACAGCGGCGGCCATGGGTGAGCGGGGTCTTCGATGGCCAGCCAGGCGCGGGAACCTTTGGTGTTCAGCAGCGGCGCGGCAGACAGTTCGGCGGCAAAGCCATCCAGTGCTACGGCTTGCAGGTGATCGTCCGGTTTGATGCCGGTCAGCAATGCGGCTACGGGAACGGCGCGATAGGTCATGTCCTTCTTGTAGGACACATCATTCTTGATCGTGAGGGTTTGTACCTGAGGATGCTTGAGCAATTCCTCGGTCTGCCAGTTGCGGCTGTTCGCGCCCAGCTCCAGATTCAGCTGTGCGGCAGACAGGGGCAAGCTCAGCAGCATGGCCCCAAACAGAATGAGCGTTTTCAATTGATCGCCGTCCATGTCGTGGAAGTGCGCAAAGGTTGGCACAGCCACGCTGGCCCGGGTAGCGGGCCAGTCACATTTTCAGTGGCGATGAGCAATACCTGCCGCTTGAATCAGCCGATGACCTTGGTCAGATTCGGCAAAATCAACAACAGCGTCGTGGCGAAAAGAATGAGCCCTGCTTGACGAACTTTCGGTTGTTTGAACATGGCTTGACCGCCTTTTTTGTTATTTCCTGATGCCTGCCTGCATATCCATGATGGCAAGCGCTGCACTTCCTGTTGAAGAACGCCTGCCTCGGCAAAACCCGACGACAACGACGTACATGTTCACCTTAGGGCCCGCGTCACGCTTGGCTTAGATCCATTTCATATGTATTTGCTGCTGAACGCGATTAAAAAAGCATGAGGCCCATTGCCAGCTTCTTTGCCGCCCTTTTGCTAGACAGCTCGCTGACCTGAACCGGTTAACCTGGTCGGGAATGACCGTCCGTCTGAGCGTGCGCGTCAACGTCATTGAGCGCTGTGGTCATTGAATCCGTGACCGTCCCGGCCAAGAGTGGAGGCACGAATTTCACTCACCGCACAGGTTCGAGAACGCCATGACCCAAGCTTTGATTTTCGACGCGTTACGCACGCCCCGTGGCCGGGGCAAGGCCGACGGTTCGCTGCACAGCGTCAAACCGGTGAACCTGGTGGCCGGGCTGCTGACCGCTTTGCAGGCGCGCACTTCGCTGGACACCAGCCAGGTCGATGACGTGGTGCTCGGTTGCGTCACGCCGATTGGCGATCAAGGCTCGGACATCGCGAAAACCGCCGTGCAGGTGGCCGATTGGGACGTCAGCGTTGCCGGCGTGCAGATCAACCGGTTCTGCGCCTCGGGCCTGGAAGCGGTGAACCTGGGGGCGATGAAAGTGCGCTCCGGGTTCGAAGACCTGGTGGTGGTTGGCGGTGTCGAATCCATGTCCCGCGTACCGATGGGCAGTGATGGCGGTGCCTGGGCGCTGGACCCGCAGACCAACCTGCACAGCCATTTCACCCCACAAGGCGTCGGCGCCGATCTGATCGCCACGCTTGAAGGCTTCAGCCGTCAGGACGTCGATGCCTACGCCTTGCACTCGCAACAAAAAGCCGCCCGGGCTCGGGCCGACGGTTCGTTCAACAAGTCGTTGGTGCCGGTGCAGGATCAGAACGGCATCATTCTGCTCGATCACGATGAGTTCATTCGCGCCGAGTCGACCCTCGAAGGCCTGGGCAAGCTCAAGCCGAGTTTCGAAATGATCGGCCAGATGGGCTTCGACGCCACGGCGCTGCGGGTCTACAGCCATGTCGAGCGCATCAACCATGTGCACACGCCGGGCAACAGCTCGGGGATCGTCGACGGTGCGGCACTGATGCTTATCGGTTCCGAAGCCAAGGGCCGGGCGTTGGGCCTGCAACCTCGGGCGCGGATCGTCGCCACGGCGGTCACCAGTACCGACCCGACCATCATGCTCACCGGCCCGGCGCCAGCCACACGCAAGGCGCTGGCCAAGGCCGGGCTGCGGGTGGAAGACATCGACCTGTTTGAAGTCAACGAGGCGTTCGCCTCGGTGGTGCTGAAATTCATCAAGGACATGGCCGTCGACCCGGACAAGGTCAACGTCAATGGTGGCTCGATTGCGATGGGCCATCCGCTGGGCGCCACCGGTTGCGCGATTCTCGGCACCTTGCTCGATGAACTGGAAGCTCGGCGCCTGCGCTATGGCCTGGCGACGCTGTGCGTCGGCGGCGGCATGGGCATCGCCACCATCATCGAACGCCTCTGACCCCAAGGAACCTTGTCATGACCCAAGCCATTCGTTACGAAAAAGGCCAGGACGGCATCGTCCTCCTGACCATCGACATGCCGGGCCAGAGCGCCAACACCATGAACGCGGTGTACCGCGAAGCCATGGCTGACAGCGTCGCCCGACTGCTCGCGGAAAAAGATGACATCGCCGGGGTGATCATCACTTCGGCCAAAAAGACCTTCTTCGCCGGCGGCGACCTGAATGAACTGATCAAGGTCGGCAAGCCTGAAGCCAAGGCTTTCTACGACATGGTGCTGACCCTCAAGGGCCAGTTGCGCACCCTGGAAACCCTCGGCAAACCGGTGGTCGCGGCGATCAACGGCGCGGCGCTCGGCGGAGGCTGGGAAATCTGCCTGGCCTGCCACCACCGCGTGGCGCTGGACGATGCTTCGGTGCAGCTCGGCCTGCCGGAAGTGACCCTCGGCCTGTTGCCGGGCGGTGGTGGCGTGGTGCGGATGGTACGCATGCTCGGCATCGAAAAAGCCCTGCCGTATCTGCTCGAAGGCAAGAAAGTCCGTCCGCAGCAGGCGTTGCAGGCCGGTTTGATCGATGAACTGGCGGCGGATCGCGATGAGCTGCTGGCCAAGGCCCGGGCCTGGATTCTGGCCAACCCTGCGGCCGTGCAGCGTTGGGATGTGAAGGGCTATCAGATTCCCGGCGGCACACCGTCGAACCCGAAAGTCGCGCAAATGCTGGCGATTGCGCCGTCGATCCTGCGCAGCAAAACCCAGGGCACGTTGCCGGCGCCGGAGAAGATTCTCTGCGCAGCGGTGGAAGGCGCGCAGGTGGATTTCGATACCGCACACCTGATCGAGACCCGCTACTTCACCGAACTGACCACCGGCCAGATCTCGAAAAACCTGATCGGCACCTTCTGGTTCCAGCTCAATGAAATCAATGCCGGCGGTTCGCGTCCGCAGGGCTTTGCGCCTTATGTGACGAAACGCGTGGGCGTCCTCGGGGCGGGCATGATGGGCGCCGGCATCGCCTATGTCAGCGCCTCGGCCGGGATCGACGTGGTGCTCAAGGACATCAACCTTGCTGCCGCCGAAAAGGGCAAGGCGCATTCGGCGACGCTGCTGGACAAGAAAGTCGCTCGCGGGCAAATGTCTGCGCAGCAGCGTGAAGCGGTGCTGGCGCGGATCCAGACCACTGAAAGCGATGCCGATCTGGCGGGTTGCGATCTGATCATCGAAGCGGTGTTCGAGGACCGTCAGCTCAAGGCCAAAGTCTCGGCAGCGGCGCAACAGGTGGTCGGTGCCGACGCGGTGATCGCCTCCAATACTTCGACCTTGCCCATCACCGGCCTGGCGGCTGCGGTGCCGGATCAGAGCAAGTTCATCGGCCTGCACTTCTTCAGTCCGGTGGAAAAAATGCCGTTGGTAGAAATCATCAAAGGCGCGCAAACCAGCGATGAAACCCTCGCACGCGGGTTCGATTTCGTCCTGCAAATCAAGAAAACGCCGATCGTGGTCAACGACAGTCGCGGCTTCTTCACCTCGCGGGTGTTTGGCACCTTCACCAACGAAGGCATTGCCATGCTCGGCGAAGGCGTCAGTGCGCCGATGATCGAAACCGAAGCACGCAAGGCCGGCATGCCCATCGGGCCTCTGGCGATCTCTGACGAAGTTTCCCTCAGCCTGATGAGCCATATCCGTCAGCAAACGGCCAAAGACCTGCAAGCGGAAGGGAAACCGCTGATTGAGCACCCGGCGTTCGCCGTGATTGACTTGCTGCTCAACGAATACAAGCGGCCGGGCAAGGCGGCGGGAGGCGGTTTTTACGAGTACCCGGCGGGAGGCCAGAAACACCTGTGGCCCGAGCTGAAATCCCGTTTCGAGACAGCCGACGGGCAGATTTCGCCGAAGGATGTGCGTGACCGGTTGCTGTTTGTACAGGCCATCGAAACCGTGCGCTGTGTTGAGGAGGGCGTGTTGACCTCGACGGCGGACGCCAACGTCGGCTCGATCTTCGGCATCGGTTTCGCGGCATGGACGGGCGGTGCGTTGCAGTTCATCAATCAATATGGCGTGAAGGACTTTGTCGCGCGGGCGCAGTACCTGGCTGAGCAATACGGCGAACGTTTCGCGCCGCCAGCGCTGCTGCTGGAAAAGGCTGCGAAGGGCGAGTTGTTCTAACGGGCGGGGACGCATTTCGGGGCTTGCCTTGCCGGGTGGTTTCAAGGCAGGCTCTGGGGTGTGCATTATTCCCATCACGTGTCAGGTATTTTTTATGTCGCTACGCATCTGCATTCTGGAAACCGACATCCTGCGTCCGGAACTGGTCGATCAATATCAGGGTTACGGGCAGATGTTCCAGCGCCTGTTCTCGCAACAGCCGATCGCCGCCGAGTTCACGGTATACAACGTGATGCAGGGCGATTATCCGAGTGATGACCTGACGTTCGATGCGTACCTGGTCACTGGCAGCAAGGCCGACTCGTTCGGCACCGACCCGTGGATCCAGACCCTCAAGCAGTACCTGCTGACCCGCTATGAGCGTGGCGACAAACTGCTCGGCGTGTGCTTCGGCCATCAACTGCTGGCGCTGCTGCTGGGTGGCAAGAGCGAGCGCGCGACCCAGGGTTGGGGCGTCGGCATTCACAACTACAAACTGGCGGCCAAGGCACCGTGGATGAGCCCGGTGCGCGAAGAGCTGACGCTGCTGATCAGCCACCAGGATCAGGTCACGGCGTTGCCGGAGAACGCCACGGTGATCGCCTCCAGCGATTTCTGCCCGTTCGCCGCGTACCACATCAACGATCAGGTGCTGTGCTTCCAGGGGCATCCGGAATTCATTCACGATTACTCGCGGGCACTGCTGGAACTTCGCCAGGAAGCACTGGGCGAGCAGATCTACAGCAAGGGCGTGGCCAGCCTTGAAAACGATCACCACGGCGCTACGGTGGCCGAATGGATGATGCGTTTTGTGGCGCACAAACCGAACGCCGCTTGAACCCAAACGCCCCCGTGCCGTACACGGGGGCGTTTTTTTAACTTACAGCCAGCCCGATTTCTTGAAGCTCGCCCACAGTCCCACGCAGCCCACCGTGATAAAGCTCAGCACGGCGAAATAGCCGTAGTGCCAGCTCAGCTCCGGCATGTTCTGGAAGTTCATCCCGTAGATCCCGGCGACCGCCGTCGGGAACGCCAGAATCGCTGCCCATGCCGCAAACTTGCGCTGCACCACACTTTGCCGTGACGCCTCCAGCAACACACCGATCTCGATGGTCTGGCTCGCAATGTCGGCCAGGGTGGTCAGGTCTTCCATCTGCCGCGTGACATGAATCTGCACATCGCGGAAGTAAGGACGCATGTTCTTGTCGATAAAGGGGAAGCTCAGCTTCTGCAATTCTTCGCCGATTTCCACCATCGGCGCCGCATATCGACGCAAGCGCAGAACGTCGCGGCGCAGGCCATGAAGCTTCTGGATGTCGTGCTCATTCAGCGCGCTACACAACACGTTGCGCTCCAGTTCATCGATCTCGGCGTGGATTGCTTCACCCACCGGCTGATAGTTTTCGATCACGAAATCCAGCAACGCATACAGTACGAAATCTTCCCCGTGCTCCAGCAACAGCGGCCGCGCCTCACAGCGTTGACGGACATGGGCGTAGGACGCCGAATGGCCGTTGCGGGCAGTAATGATGTAGCCCTTGCCGGCGAAGATGTGGGTTTCGATGAACTGCAGAATGCCGTGCTCGCGCACGGGGGAGTAGGTGACGATGAACAGGGCGTCGCCGAAGGTTTCCAGTTTTGGGCGGCTGTGTTTTTCCAGGGCGTCTTCGATGGCCAGTTCGTGCAGGTTGAACTGGCGTTGCAGGTTGGCCAGCTCCTGGGCATTCGGCTCTTCGAGGCCGATCCAGACGAAGTGCCCGGTCTTGGCGGCCCAGGCGGCGCCTTCGTCGAGGGAAATATTGGTGACTTTCTTACCGGCGCTGTAAACCGCAGCAGCAACAACTCGACCCATGGTGGTGGTTCACTTCTTATTGGCAGATGGCAGGGGAGACATGGCTTCAGCTTAGCCGTGTCGCTGCTTGAGAGTCAGTGAAATCTGCACAGTTCACCGGGCAAAAGAAAACCCGCACAGGGCGGGTTTCTTTTTCACGCAGCTTGAAGTTGCCGATCCATTGCATCGATGCATTCGCGCATCTGCTCGCGGCACTGGGTGATGAGCATGGGCATGTCGTCCATGGTCAGGCCGGCGGTAGGAATTGCCGGCAGCGAACGGATGAGAATTTTCCCGCTGCGCCAGCGGTTCAGGCGCATATGCTTGATGTAGCTGCTGACACACACTGGAACGATCGGCACGCCGGCGGCGATGGCCATCTGGAACGCGCCTTTCTTGAACGGCAGCAGTTCTCCACCAAGGTTGCGCGTGCCTTCCGGGAATACCCAGATCGACGTGTCTTTGTGCTGCAAGGTGTCGGTGGTCGTCAGCATCGACTGGCGCGCCTTGTGCGCGTTCCCACGATCGATCAACACGTTGCCCGCCAGCCAGAACAACTGCCCGAACAACGGCACCCATTTCAGACTCTTTTTGCCAATGCACACGGTCCGACGCGGCACCACATTGCCGAACACGAACAGGTCGTAGTTGGACTGATGGTTGGCGATGATCACGCAGCTGTCAGGCTTGTTCATCAGTTGACTGACGTCGGCCTTCACTCGCAGGCGCAGGATGCACATGGCCGGCAGTGCGTACAGTCGGGCGCACAGACGACTGTTGTCCGGATTGAATGGTCGGCACAGCCCGAGGATCACCCCGAGCACACCCGCCAGAATAAAGTGCAGGCCCATCAATAACATACGAAACACAAACAGCATTTTCAGGCCCCACCGGGACAAAAGGTGGCGCAGTGTACGGATGTGCACTGTTTTCGGCAATTGCCGCTATAGAGTCAGGAGATGGGCGATGTTTAAGCGCATGTTTCCGACTTGTCGGTCAGAGGCGTCCTAGAGCAGCTGCGGAGTTTTGAAACGTGCGTGCAAGAAAAAGCCCGACACGACGGTCGGGCTTTTCTATAAAGGAGCGAAGCGGGTTCAGCCCAGGTGTTCCTGATCCTGAATGATCGCGTTGTCCAGGGTTTCCAGCAGTGCTTTGCGCACTTTCAACTTGGTGTTCTTGTGCGCGGTCATGTTGATCTTCTTCAACTGACGCGCAGCGGCGAGGGCGGCACCTTGCAGCTCTTCGGCAGAAACCACCTTGTCGAGGAAACCGGCATCCACAGCGCTTTGCGGATCGAACATTTCGCCGTTGATCACCGAACGGTGGAAGGCCGAGCGGCGCAGGCGATCACGGGCCAGCTCGATGCCGGCGTGGTGCATGGTCATGCCGATCTGCACTTCGTTCAGACCAATGCTGAACGGACCGTCGACGCCGATCCGGTAATCGGCGGACAACAGAATGAACGCGCCTTTGGCCACGGCATGACCCGGGCAGGCAACGATCACCGGGAACGGGTGCGACAGCAGACGACGAGCCAGAGTCGAGCCGGCGGTCACCAGCGACACGGCTTCTTTAGGGCCGGCGGTCATTACTTTCAAATCGTAGCCGCCGGACAGAATGCCTGGCTGGCCGGTGATGATCACGATTGCACGATCTGCCACCGCCTGATCCAGCGCCGCGTTGAAGGCCGCGATCACGTCCGGGGAAATGGCATTGACCTTGCCGTTGCTCAGGGTCAGGGTCGCGATACCGTCTTCGAGGTGGTAGGCAATCAGGTCGCTCATGGCGCAATTCCTTATAAGAAAGATGGGCAGACGTTACCCACCGTCGCCGGTCAGGTAAAGCGCTGTGACTGACTCGCCGGTCACCCTCGACCGGCTGATGCGCCGTAACGTGCCCACGGCAAACGCCTGCGCGCCTATATAGAAGGGCCACGCCCACCCGAGATTGGCCGGATCGCCATGGCCCATCGATAGCAGAAACGACTTTTTCTCTTAACCGCATGAAAATTCTGAAAAAAAGTTTGCCATCAGAAAAGCTTTCGACTACATTAGCGCGCCTCGACAGACAGAACATGTTTGAAGAGATACGGTGAAGTGTCCGAGTGGCTTAAGGAGCACGCCTGGAAAGTGTGTATACAGGAAACTGTATCGAGAGTTCGAATCTCTCCTTCACCGCCACATTCAGTAAACACAAACCCCTGATTTTCCTAGAGAAAGTCGGGGGTTTGTGGTTTTTGGCGTCTGGAAAAAGGCGATATGGGAACAGTATGGGACTGGCGCACCATTTCGCTGAGTAAAAAGCAGGCGCGGCTTTTGAGTTTCCAATGAATGTGGGTGAAATTCCCGCGTATCGTCAGTTCCCTTTGGTTATGTTTCTGCGCGATAGTGGCGTTTTGTTATCGACTTCAGGAAACGCTACTTGCCTGGAAGGTCATCGGCAGTTCAACGCAGGAAGCGCAGTGAAGACAATAGTCACAATGGTTCTATTTTTGGGGTTGTGTGGCTGCGGCTCCGACTCTCGCAGTTCTGCGCCGACACTCTGGACAGACGGCATCATGCTCGAGCAGAAGAAGGTTGTCGTCGATGATCAGCACGCCAAAGTGATCATGCAGGCATCAGGCGATACGGCCAATCCGGTAGATTTTGAAGTGATCCGAGGTAATGACTCGGACAGGCGTCCTGATCATTTGGGGACGGTAGTCAAACCGTTTCGCAATAAAGTCGGCGAATGGTTCAGCCGTCTCGACAGCGCGGTCTCCAAGCGTTTTCCCCAATTGGAAATGCAGGCCGATGCTGGCCAGATTCTGCAAGTGGGCGGCTCATCGACGATCAGTAGTCAGGTTCCGGCACCGGGCTATCGGACTCTTTATAACGAAGACTATGTATTCAACCCGTCGAAGAACAAGTTTGAGAAACAGGTAACCGCCAATCCGACCGTCCCGTCGTCTTACTCCTGTGGGCCAATCACAAGCGCCTTTATTCCCGAGAAACAAAAGGTCTATCTGGCGGAGTTTGTCTTCGTGGATCGGGGGGACGGTTGTGAACTGCAGCTCTATGACATCACGCAACCCGAACTGCGTATCCCCGTCGTTGCCATCAAAGGCACGCAGCCCTCGTCCGCCAGGTCGTTCCGCTACCCATAAGTTCATAAACAAGCCCCCCGGTTTTGCAAGAAGCCAGGGGGGCTTGTGCATTCTGGTGTCCGGATTTTTTTGCTCACAGAGTTGGGTTCGGCTTCACTTTGCCGGGGCGGTACAATCGCGGTTTTATCTGTATGTAAAAGGACGACTTCCATGATCATTTCCACTACCCACTCCATCGAAGGCCGGCAGATCACGGCGTATCTGGACATTGTCAGTGCCGAGTCGGTGCAGGGCGTGAATGTGATTCGCGATATGTTCGCCGGGATGCGGGACTTTTTTGGCGGACGTTCGCAGACGCTGGAGCGGGCGTTGAAGGAGGCGCGTGTTCAGGCGACTGACGAGATCAAGGAGCGGGCGCGGGCCTTGCAGGCGGATGCGGTGGTCGGGGTGGATTTCGAGATCAGCATGCCGGCGGGGAAGGGCGGTATGGTTGTGGTGTTCGCGACCGGCACGGCGGTCAAGTTGCGCTGAGCATTGGTTTTCTGCTTGTGAGCCCATTCAAGTGAATGGGCTCGTTGCTGGCAATCAGCCCTGCGGTTTGAGCAGGACGGTGCCTTTCGAGTCGTAGGTCAGTGGAGTGTCGATCGCGACGAGTGGAGTGCCGGTGGACTGGCCAGGCTGAACCGGGTCTGGATAGTAGATGACGCCAGGTTTGCCAGGCTGCACCGGACTAGGTCCGTCCAGCGGCTTGATGACGATCTCACCTGAGGCAAGCTTCTCCTTGAATTTTTCCGCCGCGGCTTTACCGGCGGCGATCTGCTCGTCCGTGAGCTTTACAACAGGCATCGGTGGGAATCCTTTGATTTCCATGTTCTCTCCTTGAGATTCATTGCGTAGGAAAAAGGGCAACGGCCAGTCATCGAGAATCTTTAGCTCTGTGGGACCAGCGGTTCATCTTCGCGCCGAGCTTTTTGTAGGCCATTCGTCGGGCTCTGGGCGATCTGAATCACAAGTCCAGGAATGACCGGCTAGTCTCAAAAGCCTTGGAGGTCGATATTTTTTCAGGCAAAAGGGTCTTGCCGGTATCGACCCGCTTTTGAAAGGGGTGAAGAGATGACTGATCCGTACATCGAAGACGACGGGGCTGAATTTCCATTCAACAATTGCGTGCGCTGTGGCCAGACCGAGTACCAGGCGGGCTTTGGCGAAGATCCGGTGCAGACCGGCAAGATCAAGTCGACAGCACCCAAGGGGCCGAAAGCGAAATTTCTGCCCAAGGTGACGACACGTTCCAGGAAGTAATCCGGATGCGAAAGAACCCCGCCAATGAGCGGGGTTTTTTATCCGTGTTTTTCAGAAAGAAACGTCCTACAGAAATTGCGTATTCGCCTGCTTTCTTTCACAAACTTTTCACACCGGTCTACGTAGGGTGAAGCCATCCGTTAGAAAGCAAGTCTCCAGCCCGTCTCCCCAGCGGGCTTTTTTTTGCCTGCCATAAAACCTTTTCCATAATCGCTGTCCAATCGGCGCCAAGTGCGTTGCGACGCTGGACTTTACCGCGGCAACAGCATTCAATCTGCGCCCTTTTTTCTTCCTTCTGTTGAGGTTTTCGTCATGCGTTTAACTCTGCCTGCTCTGGTTCTGGGGCTTCTGGTTGCTCAAGGTGCAATGGCTGGCGACGGTACCGCCGCACTGGGTGGCGGTCTGGGTGGCGCGTTGGGTAATGTGGTCGGCCAGAAAATGGGCGGCAGCACCGGTGCAGCGATTGGTGCTGGTGTAGCGGGTGCGGCCGGTAGTGCATTGGCTGCCAAGAAAGGTGCCCGTACCAAAGCGGCCATTGGCGGCGGTGTCGGCGCGGCAGGTGGTTCGGTGATCGGTAACAGCCTGGGCGGCAAGACTGGCGCAACCATCGGTGCCGGCCTGGGTGGCGCAGCTGGCGGCGCGGTAGGCAGCAATCTGTCCAAAGGTCACAAGCGTCACTGATTGCGAATGCATGTCTGAAAAGGCCCGGCTTGATGCCGGGCCTTTTCGTTGCTGAACGTTTTCCCTGAATGCGCCTCCAATCTCACATAGCCCCTCTCCGGGCATACCGTCCCGATCCGGGACCTGTGAGGTCTGTATGCGCTCGACTTTAACTGCAACTGCGTTGGTTATTGGACTGCTCGTGGCTCAAGGCGCCATGGCTGCCGGCGATGGTTCCGCGGCTGTCGGTGGTGGGCTGGGCGGTGTGCTGGGTAATGTGGTCGGCGGTCAGCTCGGCGGCAGCACCGGTGCGGCGGTTGGTGCTGGCGTGGGCGGTGCGGCCGGCAGTGCCGTCGGGGCGAACAAGCGCAATCGTACGGAAGCCGCGATTGGCGGTGGTCTCGGCGCCGCTGGTGGCTCAGTGCTCGGCAACAGCCTCGGCGGCTCCACCGGTTCGGCCATCGGCGCAGGATTGGGTGGCGCGGCGGGTGGCGCGGTCGGCAACAACCTGGGTGACGATGGTGGTAGATCGCACTCTGGGGGCGGCCATAAGCACAAGTACAAACACAAGAATCGTCATCATTGAGTGACCGTTTCTACATAAACCCGGCTTGATGCCGGGTTTTTTGTGCCTGCTTGTCAGGCGCAGGAACGATTAGCGACCATAATTTTCGAACGTCGTATACGAATGCGATTGACGAGGTGCGCCATGACTCCCGAAACCGAAGGCAAGGAAGAAAAAGGCCCGAGTGGATTGCCGTTTATCAATGATCCGGGGAATGAAGATCCGGGGTCGTTGATGGATGACGCGACGGTTCCGCTTTGGGAGGGTGAGGGGGAGGAGCTTGAGTATGAGGATTTTGATGATGATGAGTGATGGGCACTCGTTTCGTTGAATATTGGAAATTCTATTGAGAGCGCTAAGGGAGTGAGCAGTGGTTTAACCCCGCCATTCGCTATCGAACAAACGAGACATCAATTCTGTCCGCGTTAATTTTGACGAACTGCCCATTCAGATGTGGGTATTCGTAGTGGATATCCTGATCCATAAAATCAACAAACGACCGGAAAACCTCGCCATCCAGGTAGCCATAAACCTCACAGGGGAATCCACTACCGAGCATCTTGATCTGCATTTTTTCGCATTGTGTAGCTGATACAAAATCCTCACCAGACAACACCATTTCGAACTCAGCTTCGTAAGTTTTTCCGACCTCAATTTTCGAAGGGCTGTAGTTTGCGAAGCACCTGACCTCAACGCCCTCAACAACCAGCAAAATAGCGTCTTCTACAAACTGGTCTATTTCGACGACCATTGCTTTGTGTGTCTTAGTCATGAGCAGGCCTCACTGTTTTATCTTGTGCATTACCATTGATTGTCCGCCAAAACTCTTTTCCACTTTTGGTGTGTAGAGTCGTAATTTCATCATTTGTGTTGGTGCCCACGAAAGCAAATTTCGCTTCACCTTTCCGGTTAGTACCCATCAATTGGATATACCCTGCTCGCATCTCTCCTTTGTATAAGTACTCCACACGCGTGCCTTGATTCACTACTCCTCGTGCGATGAGCAAGTACTCTTCGCTGGTCATCGCCTTGAATTCGGCGCCATGCTTTTCAAAATGCCCGGCAAGCTTTTCCTCACTACCAAAATTTCCCGGTCGAGATTTGGGCTTTGGAGTCAGCGGTTCACCTTCGTCAACAACCGAACCAGCTACCCCATCCGGCACCGGACATCCCGGCATATTCGGTGGCGGGCAGTTGGAGTTCAACCCCAACGGATCCACCCACCCCGTCGGATTCGGCACGTACCGGTACTGATTCAACCCACCCGCCAGCTTCACC
>NZ_JBYTBO010000026.1:0-81313 GCF_058789255.1 Pseudomonas sp. FW215-R2 | reverse complement strand
CGGTGGCAGTTTCGGCGGGGGCGGGTCTTCCGGCGGCTGGTGATAACAATAATGAGAGCAGGCACTTCACGACATGGCATTACTGACTGAACACGAACAACGCAAGGTCGCCGAGGCCATCGCCCGGGTCGAACGCGACACCGACGCCGAACTGGTGACGGTGCTCGCGGCCCGCGCCGACGACTACGCGTACATCCCGCTGCTGTGGGCCAGCCTGCTGGCGCTGGTGGTGCCGGGTATCGTGCACTACCTGACCGGCTGGCTGACGATGCACAGCCTGCTGCTGGTGCAGTGGGTCAGTTTTGTCGTGCTGTGCCTGGTGTTCCGTTTGCCCAAAGTCACCACCCATCTGATTCCGCGCCACGTCCGCCACTGGCGTGCCTCGAACCTGGCGCGGCGGCAGTTTCTCGAACAGAACCTGCATCACACGGTAGGCAGCACCGGCATGCTGATTTTTGTCTGCGAGGCCGAGCGGTACGTGGAGATTCTGGTGGATGAAGGGATTTCCAGAAAACTGGATAACAAGAGCTGGGATTCGATTGTCGCGGCGTTTACCGAGCAGGTGCGGCAGGGTCAGACGTTGCAGGGATTTGTCACCTGCATTGAAGCGTGCGGCGAGTTGCTCAAGGTGCATGTGCCGGTGACGCAGGTGAGAAATGAGTTGCCGAATCGGTTGGTGGTGTTGGGGTAGTTTCGGCAGTTTTATAGGACTTGAGATCGCAGCCCTCACCCCAGCCCTCTCCCGGAGGGAGAGGGAGCCGACCGAGTTGTCTGCCGCGATCCATCGACCTGAAATATCGAGTCGATTATGGATTCAAAGCCAATCGTTCAAGTCGGCGTATCTCCTCAATATCCCGCAATCGGCTCCCTCTCCCTCCGGGAGAGGGCTGGGGTGAGGGCCGCTTTTAAAAGCCGTTCGGTAAATAAGAGCGTGTCCCCAATCCCCATCCCCCCTAAACTACCCACCATTCCCGATTTGCCCGTCCGAGGCCGCTTTTTCTCATGTCCGTTACCGCCCCATCTGCCAAACCGGCGCCCGATCACCACGCCCAGTTCATCGAGCTGCTGCAAACCAGCCTCGAGCAGAACGGCTTCATCAAACTGGTGCTGGCCAAGTACGTCGGCGAAGAAGCGGACCTGCAGCGGATCATCATCAAACCGGTGACGGTCAAGGCGCAGCCGTGCCTGTCGTTCGTTTATCGCTACAAGACCCGCGACATCACCAAGAACCTGCCGTTGGACGAAGCAGTAGCGACGATCGCCGAGCTGCTGCCGGCGGCGTTCAAAAATGCGCATTTGCTCACGCTGACCGACGAAGCCCAGCTCGAATACAGCAAAAAGGGCAAGAGTTCGCTGTTCATGAGCAAACCCCAGCAATTGCGTGAAGTGCCGTCCGCCGAGCATAACCGCGAGAAAAACCGCTTCCTCGATCTGAACCGACCGTTCCTCAAGGATCTGGGCGTGACCAACGCGCAACACGAATTGATCCCGGCGATGTCGCGCAAGTGGAAGCAGATCAACAAGTTCATCGAAGTCTTCAGTCATGCCCTGACGTCCTCGCCGCTGGCTCTGGACAAACCGGTGCGGGTGGCGGATTTCGGTTCGGGCAAGGGTTACCTGACGTTCGCCATCCATGACTATCTGCGCAACACCTTGAAGGCCGAGGGCGAAGTCACCGGCGTTGAATTGCGCGAAGAGATGGTCAATCTGTGCAACACCGCCGCCGCGAAGCTGGAACACCCAGGGCTGGTGTTCAAGTGCGGCGATGTGCGCAGCGTGGCGCCGAGCGAGCTGGAAGTGATGATCGCTTTGCATGCCTGCGACATCGCCACCGACTATGCGATCCACACCGGCATCCGTTCCGGCGCGGGCATCATCATGTGCTCGCCGTGCTGCCACAAACAGATCCGCTTGCAGATCCAGAGTCCGGCGCTGCTCAAGCCGATGCTGCAATACGGCCTGCACCTGGGCCAGCAGGCGGAAATGGTCACCGACAGTCTGCGTGCGCTGTTCCTCGAAGCCTGCGGTTACGAGACCAAGGTGTTCGAGTTCATCTCGCTGGACCACACCAACAAGAACAAGATGATCCTCGCCGTGAAGCGCGCCGAGCCGGTGGACCCGGCCCAGTTGCTGGTGAAGATTCAGGAGCTCAAAGCGTTCTACCACATCAGCGAGCACTGCCTGGAAACCCTGCTGCTCGCCGATGGCCTGCTGCCGCTCAAGGCTTGAGCTGAACTCCGGCCGGTAACGTGCCCGGTTGAGCCGGGCGCACCGCCGTCTTGCGTCCGAGCATCACTGTCGCGATCACCCCGCAGGCGAACAGCCAGGTGATCGGCTCCACGTGTTCGCCGAAGAACAGCGCGGAAAACGCGATGGTGAAGAAGATCTGCAACAACTGGATCTGACTGACCCGGGCAATGCCGCCCATCGCCAATCCGGCGTACCAGGCGAAGAACCCCAGGAACTGCGAAAACAGCGCGACGTAACCGAAGGCCCACCAGGTTTTCGTCGACACCGCGCCCTGATGCTGGATCGCCAGATACAGCACCGGGCCGATCAGCAACGGCGTCGACAGCACCAGCGCCCAGCAGATCACCTGCCAGCCGCCCATTTCCCGGGCCAGGCGTCCGCCCTCGGCATAACCCAGACCGCCCACCGCAATCGCGCCGAGCATCAGCAAATCCCCGGCCTGAATGCTGCCGGCGCCGGTGTACAACGCATAACCCAGCACCAGCGCACTGCCCAACGCGGCGCAGGCCCAGAAGGCTTTCGACGGTCGTTCATGGGACAGCCACGCCGCGTACAGCGCCACGCACAGTGGCTGCAAACCGTTGACCAGCGCGCCGTGGGACGCCGGCAAGGTTTGCATGGCCCACGCCGACAGCACCGGGAAACCGAGAATCACCCCGGCAATCACCAGGCTCAGGCCTTTGACCTGTTGCCAGGTCGGCCACTTTTCCCGGCGCCATAGCAACAGTAACGCCGCCGGAATTGCCGCGAACAACGCACGGCCGAGGCCGTTGAGCAGAGGGTGAAGTTCCTGCACCACGATACGGGTGAAGGGCAGGGTGAGGCTGAAAATCACCACGCCGAGCAGGCCGAGGGCCATGCCGGTGTTTTCGCGCGAAGACATGAGGGCAACCCGATTAGAAGGTGGCAGGGAGGTGGCTTCATCTAGCCACAAACCTTGCGCATCGTGCTGTTACAGTCAGGCGCAGAGTTATCCATACAGTTTGCGGACGTCATCGCGGTCCTTGGACTACTTTGAATACTCCTGTGCATTCACCAGAGGAGTCCTGTCCATGGCCGCGAAAAAGATTCTGATGCTGGTCGGCGATTACGTCGAAGACTACGAAGTGATGGTGCCGTTCCAGGCCCTGCAAATGGTCGGTCACACCGTGCACGCCGTGTGCCCGGACAAGGCCGCCGGCAAGACTGTGCGCACCGCGATCCATGATTTCGAAGGCGATCAGACCTACAGCGAGAAACCCGGTCACCAGTTTGCCCTGAACTTCGATTTCGCCAAGGTCGATGCCAAGGATTACGACGCGTTGCTGGTGCCCGGTGGTCGTGCGCCGGAATACCTGCGGCTGAACGAAAAAGTCCTGGAACTGGTGCGAGCCTTCGACAAGGCCGGCAAGCCGATTGCTGCTGTCTGCCATGGCGCGCAACTGCTGGCGGCGGCGGGGATTCTTGAAGGCCGCGAGTGCAGCGCCTATCCGGCCTGTGCTCCGGAAGTGCGGCTGGCCGGTGGCACCTACATCGATATTCCGGTGACCGAGGGCCACGTCCAGGGCAATCTGGCCACCGCCCCGGCCTGGCCGGCGCATCCGAACTGGCTGGCCGGTTTCCTCGGGTTGCTCGGAACCAAAATCACCCTGTGAGCGTGAGGCCCATCGCGAGCGTGTTCGCGATGGGCAAGCCCGGACGGATCAGAAGAACCGCGTCACGCTGACCTTGGCATTGCGTCCCTGACTGTAAGCCCGATCACCGCTCAGCGCCGGGCGGTAATCCTCGTTGAACAGGTTGTCGACGGTGAGGTTGACCTCGGTGCCCTTGAGGTACGGCTGCTGCGGTTTCCATTTGGCGAACAGACCCTGCACGTTGTAGCGGTCGTTGGCGTACTGGTCGTAGAACACGTCACCCAGGGTGTTTTTGCTCGAGCCGTACTTGTCGCTCGGCAGGCGATCGGTCTGGCGCACGAACTCTCCTTGCCAGCCGACCTGGGCATCCCAGCTCGGAATCTTCACGCCGAGCACGGCAATCCATTTGCTCGGTGGAACGTCCCGCACCCAGACGTCCGGTCCCCATGGATTGGTGTAGGCACCTTCGTGCTTGCCGGTCATCCACGAGTAGGACAGCGAACCGAACAGGTACGTCGAGTCATAGAAGCTTTCGACTTCAAAGCCCTTGATGGTCAGCCCGCCGATGTTGCGGTAGTTGCCCATGGGGCCGGAACCCTTGCAGTCCGAGGCGATGCTGCCGCCCTTGATGGCCTGGTTCTCGCAGCCGATGCCGGTGGCCTTGAAGATCTCGTCGTCGATCTTGTTGCGGAACAGCGTGGTGCGGACCTGCACGTTGTCGTGGTCGGTGAACACGTTGGCGAAGTGGCTGATATTACCGGCACGCCAACCGGTGATGCGTTCCGGGTCGAGGTCGACACTGGTGGCGGTGCGGCTGCCCAGACCCTGCACTTCGTACTGCTCGTCGATGACCGGCGCGCGCCAGGTCTTGCTGTAGTCGACGAAGAAGCCGACGTCCGGGGTCATCCGCCAGAACGCCGACAGGCGCGGCGACCAACCGGTGTAAGTGCGGTCGCTGTAGTCGTGGCCGAAGCTCGGGTCCGGGTTGTCGTAGTAAGGCGCGTCGTTGGCTTCGCCGCGATTGCGCACATGGTCGTAGCGCACGGACGGGGTCAGGGTGAAATCGCCCAGTGTGATCGCGTCTTGCAGATAGACGCTGTTGGTGTCGACCTTGCCCTGGGGCATGAAACTCGGCTGGAAGTAGCCGTAGTTGTACTTCGGCACTTCGTAGGTCTTGCCCGGCATCCACATTTCGGTGTCGCGGCTGTGCTTGCGGATTTGCACACCGCCGGTGACCGCGTGAGACAGCACGCCGGTTTCGAACAGGCTGATGTTGCTCGCCTCGACGATGCGGTCCTTGTAGGCGGTGTCCATCTTGCGTCCGCCGGTGGACGTCTGGAAGAACGCCGTGGCATCGCGCTCGTCGGTCTGATCGGTGTTGGACTCGGAATAGCTCAGCTTGAAATCGATCAGGCGATTGTCCAGCGGCTGGTACTGATACTTGGCCGACCACGTGGTGTCGGTGGTCTCGCGGTTGGCGAGGAAACGCTTGAGGGCGTTTTCGTAGCCGTATTGCTTGATGTTGGCGCGGGTCGGCGGGGTCGGATAACTGGCCGACGAGAACGGCGCCCAGCGCTCGCTTTGCGAGCGCGAGTACGACAGGCCGACGCTGTGTTCGTCGTTCAGGTGCAGGTTGAACTTGAGCAGTTGGCCGTCCAGATCCAGCGCGCTGTTGGGCAGGCGCCGAGGGTTGATCGGGTACTGATTGTCCGGATCGGGCGGGGTGCCGGCCAGCTTCATGTCGCCGCCATCGCGCTTGGTCAGGTACACCAGCGCATCGGCGCGACCGTCATCGGTGCGACCGAACACGGCACCGGTGTAGGTTTGCTGATGGTCGTTGCTGGCGTAACCGTACTTGACCATCGCACCGCTGTTGCGACCTTCCTGCAATAGGTCCGGGGCGTCTTTGGTTTCCATGTGCACGGTGCCACCGAAACCGCCGTTGCCGGTGAGCATCGAGTGCGGGCCTTTTTCCACTTCAATGCGTTTGATCAGCTCCGGTTCGATGAAAATCGTGCCTTGCTGGTAGCGCTCGAAACCGCTTTTGGTGGCGCCGTCGACGGTCAACGGCACGTCCTCGGCGTCGCCCAGGCCCCAGATGTTGATGGTCTGGCCGCCCGGTTTCATCGAACCGCCCATGCTCACGCCAGGCAGGGTCGCCAGCAGGCTGGGAATGTTGTTTGGCTGGTGGCGGTCGATGTCGGCCTGGGTCAGGGTCGAGCGGCCGACGGTGCTGGAGTCGACTTCGGTACCGCTGCCGATCACGCTCAGGGCGTCGAGCTGGATGCCGTCACCGCTGCTGGTGACCGGTTCTTCAGGGCGCACGACGTAGGTCTGGTTGACCTTGATCAGGCCGAACTGGCTGTTGTCGAGCAACGTGCGAATCGCCGCTTCCGCGCTGTATTCACCGTCGAGGGCCGGAGCCTTGAGGTTGCGCAGTTGCGCTTCATCGAACAGCAACTGGATCTTCGCCTGTTGGGCGACCTGACTCAGCGACGTTGCCAAGGGTTGCGCCGGCAAATGCAGGCTCAGGTCAGCGGCATGGGCTTGTACGCTGAACGCCAGGCAAGTGGCGAGCAGGGTCGGTCGAAGGCAAGTGAGCGGGTACGGCGAAAACACGCGAAACATGGAATCCCCCAGGGCGGCGAAAAGGCCAGAAAGGCCTGCGTACGAAGCGCAGACCGGAGGAAGACGCGGCAGGTAAAAAAAACCTCACATGCGAATGCAAAATATTCTCATGTGAGATTTTGTCAGCGGTTTTCGAGGCGGATACTGCCATCGGCCAGCGCGACGGTTTTGACCGGTACCAGGGCTGGCAGGGCGTTGATCAGAGCATCCGGGTCCTCGACGTCGAGGTTGCCGGAGACCTTGATCTGCCCCAGTTTTGCGTTGGCCAGCAGCACCGGACGCGGGCGATAGAGGTTCAGCTCATCCACCAGACTGGCCAGCTCACGGTTGCGAAAGGACAGATGCCCGGTGCGCCAGTCGGCCACCTGGCTGGCTGCAAGACTGTGTTGCTGCAAGGCGCCGCTGGCCAGGTCGACCGCGACTTGCTGCTGTGCGCCGAGCAGCAGCGGTGCGCGGCTGTCCGGTGTGAACGCGACCTGGCCGTGGGCGACGCTGACCACCAGTTGTCGCTCGCTGCGCCGCACATCAAAACCGGTGCCGACCACGCGGATCGTGGCGTCGCCGGTCTGTACCCACAGCGGCCGTTCCTTGTCCGGCGCAACGTCGATGTAGAACTGTCCGCGATCGAGAATGAGCCGGCGCTGGTGGCTGTCGAAGTCGACACGCAGTTGCGTGTTGGCGTTCACCGACAAGGTGCTGCCGTCGGGTAATTCGAAAGTGCGCAGGCCTTTGGCGTGGGCAGCAATCTGCTGCTGATAGACCTCATGTGACGTGCCCAGAGGCGTAGCCAGTACCGCAACGATCAGCGCGGCGGCCATCGCCAGCGCGGGTCGCCAGCGGTTTTTTGAGCGATTTACCGGCAGCGGCGTTGGCCGGTTCAGTTGCTGCAATTCACCAAGCTCGGCCCACAACACTTCAAATGAACGATAGGCGCTGGCATGCGCCGGCTCGCGCAGCCATTGTTCGAATGCCTGGCGCTCTGCGGGCTGCTGATCCTGACGATTGCGGGTAAACCAGGCCGCGGCTTGAGCGTCGATGCTGTCGTCGGGCAGTTCCTCGGTGAAGTCGTGAGAATGGTTCATTCTGGCTGCTCCATGCCGTTGTCGTGATCCAGGCGTTGCTTGCAATGCAGCAATGCGAAGGCGATGTGTTTTTCCACCATGCTCAGCGAAATCCCCATGCGCTCGGCAATCTGCGCCTGACTCAGGCCTTCGAAGCGGTGCAGCACAAGCGCCTCGCGCCGACGTGGCGAGAGTTCGCCCAGAACGGTTTTGAGTTGTTCCAGCCGTTGCTGGCGTTGCGCGGCCGCCATCGGATCGTGATGCTCATCGGCCAGTGGTTCGGCATCGTTGTCTTGAGTGGGCTGCACGATGTGCCGCACCTTTTGGCGGCGCCAGTGGTCACGCAGCAGGTTGCGCGCCATTTGAAACAGAAAGGCCCGCGGTTGCTCGACCTTGGCCCGGTCGCGATAGTCGAGCCATTGGGTGAACACGTCCTGGGTCATGTCCGCCGCGTCACTGGGATTGTCCGTGCGTTTGCGCAGGTAATGCAGGATGTCCCCGTAAAACCGGCGAAACGAATCGGCCGACAGAGGATCGGGCGTGAGGCGGGGCATGACTATCCTTCTCGACGAAGCGGGGGGTGCAGAAAGTCGCGGATGATATGAGAATGATTGTCATTTGTCATGTTCACATTCGCGCCTGTCAGTGCGGAGTGGCTAAACCGTCGAAACGGTCTTTACTTGCGGGGATTCAATCGACAGGAGCAGCGACATGTCCGGATGGTACGAGTTGAGTAAAAGCAGCAACGGCCAGTTCAGGTTCGTGCTGAAAGCGGCAAACGCCGAAACGATTCTGACCAGCGAGCTGTACACCACCCGCAGCGCCGCCGATAACGGCATCGCCTCGGTGCAGGTCAACAGCCCGCTGGACGAGCGCTACGAGAAGAAATCGACGAAGGACGGGCATCCGTATTTCAACCTCAAGGCGGCCAATCACCAGATCATCGGCAGCAGCGAATCCTATTCGTCCGAGGCAGCGTGCGCCAAAGGCATCGCCGCCGTGAAGGCCAACGGGCCGACGACGGTGATCAAGGACAAAACCCTGCCGGTGCTCTGAGTTCACCTCCAGCACAAAAACCTGTGGGACCGGCAGCGTGCCGATCCCACAGGTTTTTTGTCGTGCTTGAAGGTCAGCGCAGGGTTTTGAGAATGGCCTGCAACTGGTTGCGCCCGGCCTCGCTCAACGGGAACACCGGCAAGCGTGGATCGCCGACTTCCAGCCCGGTGTCACGCAGACCGGCCTTGATCGTCGCCGGCAACCCGCCCTTGAGGATGAAATCCAGCAGCGGCAACTGGCGGTAGAACAGTTCCCGCGCCTTGCCCAGATCCCCCGCCAGCGTTGCTTCGTACAGATCCAGATTGAGCTGCGGAATCAGGTTCGGCGCCGCCGTGCACCAGCCCTTGGCCCCGGCCGCAAAGGCTTCCAGCGCCAGTGGATTGCAGCCGTTGTAGAACGGCACTTGGCCTTCGCCGAGCAGTTGCAGCTTGTGCATGCGCTGGATGTCGCCGGTGCTCTCCTTGACCATGGTCACGTTTTCCACGCCGTTGACGATGCGCAGAATCAGTTCCACCGACATGTCGGTGCCGCTGGTGGCCGGGTTGTTGTAGAGCATGATCGGCACGCCGATGCTGTCGCCGATGGCGCGGTAATGGGCGAGGATTTCCGCCTCGGTCAGCTTCCAGTAGGACGCCGGCAGCACCATCACCACGTCGGCGCCGTGGGCTTCGGCAAAACGTGCGCGACGCACAGCTTTGGCGGTGGTCAGGTCGGAGACGCTGACCACGGTCGGCACGCGTTTGGCCACGTGCCTGATGCTGAATTCGGCGACCTGGTCCCACTCCGCATCGCTCAGGTAAGCGCCTTCGCCGGTGCTGCCCAGCGGCGCGATGGCATGGACGCCGCCGTCGATCAGCCGATCGATCGAACGGCCGAGGGCCGGCAGATCAAGACCTTCGCCATTGGCGCCGAACGGGGTGATGGTGTAGCCGATGATGCCGTGAATGTTGGACATGAGAGTGCTCCGCAAGGATGAGGTGTTCAGTTCAGGCAATCGGCGTGCTGACGCAGGTTCTGCCGGGCGTAGTAGTTGAAGGCCGCAGCGTGGCGTTTGGGTTTCGACACCCAGTCATGCGCCTCGCGACCCAGCTCGGGAATGATCGGTTTGATCGTCCCGGCGGCCATCGCCAGCAATTGCAGTTTGGCGGCGCGCTCGATCAATTGTGCGATGACGCAGGCTTCCTCGATGGTCGTGCCGGTGGACAGTTGACCGTGGTGGGAAAGCAGGATCGCCCGTTTATCGCCCAACGCCCCGGCAATCAATTCGCCTTCTTCGTTACCGACCGGCACGCCCGGCCAGCCCTCAAGGAACGCGCAATCGTCGTACAACGGACACAGGTCCATGTGGGAAATCTGCAACGGTACTTCCAGCATCGACAGCGCGGCAATGTGCGTCGGGTGGGTGTGGATGATGCAGTTCACGTCCGGCCGTGCGCGGTACACCCAGCTGTGGAAACGGTTGGCCGGGTTGGCCATGCCGTGGCCTTCGAGCACTTCCAGGTCTTCGTTGACCAGCAGCAGATTGCTCGCGGTGATTTCGTCGAAGCCCAGCCCCAGTTGCTGAGTGTAGTAAGTGCCCGGCTGCGGGCCACGGGCGGTAATCTGCCCGGCGAGGCCCGAGTCGTGGCCGCTTTCAAAGAGGATCCGGCAGGTCAGGGCCAGCTTTTGCCGGTCCGTCCACGTATTATCCGCCAGGCTTTTTTGCATCTGGGTCAGCGCTTGCTTGACCAGTTCGTCTTTGGGTAGTGCTAATGTCTTCGCCATATCCGTGTCCTGTGGTGGTTGCCATGGATGACACTTAAGAGGCTATATGACACTTTGTGTCATTGGCAAGGACAAATCGTCTTTCCTTTGCTGGATTAATCGCTTCGCATGTCTATCCGTTTGAAATTATTGAGAAAAAAACTTGGCGTAACCCTTGAGGCACTGGCCGAGAAATCCGGCATGACCAAGAGTTATCTGTCGAAAGTCGAACGCGGGTTGAACACGCCGTCGATTGCCGCCGCGTTGAAACTGGCGAAAGCGCTGAATGTGAAAGTCGAGGAATTGTTCTCCGAAGACAACGTCAGCCTCGACAGCTACAGCCTGGTGCGCAGCCACGAGCGCCAATCGCTGGCGGCCAACGATCACAGCCCGGGTTATGCGGTGCTGGCCCATCAGGTCAGCGAACGCAGCCTGTTGCCGTTCATCATTTACCCGCCGAGCGAATTCACCGACAAGACCTTCAAGGAACACTTGGGCGAGGAGTTCCTGTTCGTCCACGAAGGCCGGGTCGAAGTGGACTTCGTGAACGAACGGGTGTTGCTGGAGCGGGGCGATGCGCTGCATTTCAATGCGCAGAAACCCCATCGCATCCGCTCAGTGGGCGAGGTGCAGGCGCAGTTGCTGGTGGTGGTGCACAGCAGCGAGGAGTGATCAGACCTCGACCGGCACCGACAGCTTCGGATGTCCCAGCGCATGGCTCTTCGAATCAAAGAACCGCAACTCGGCGCCCGTGCCTTCGAACACCTTCGCGTAGTGCCGCTTCTGGTGCTGGATGAACGCCGCGCTGCGCGGATAGATCGAAATCGCCACGGTCTTCGGTCTGGCCAGACGCAGGGCGCGGACGATGTGATCGTCCTGCTCGCCCAGGGCATGGCCGAAGATGCACAGACTGTCGCCGTGCGCGAGTAGCTGGTCGTAGCAGAACGACAGGTAATCGGAACTGCGGATGGTCTTGAGCTTGTCCGCGCTCGGCCCTTCATTGACGAACAGCGGCACATCATCAAGCGTCTTGATCGTGTTGTTGATCGCAAAACTGCCCAGCAGCGTGCCTTCGGTGGCGGTCATTTTGCGGGCGCTGCCGTTCAGGTTGCGCACCAGATGCAGGCCACCGTGCAGGTACAGCAGACGCGGTTTTTCGGTGTGGCTTTCGCACAAGTCGAAACTGGCGTCGGGACCGTTGAACAGGTCGTCGATGGCCTCGCTCTGGTGTTGCAGGGCCCAGTAGTTGAGCAGGTCGTAATTGGTGGTGAACACCGTGCGGTAACTCGCCAGTTCGCGGTTCAGAATGCTCAGGGTCGAGGCGTCGACCAGTCGCCACGGAATGTGCAAATCGTGGACGGCGTTGATCAGTGCTTCCTTGATCGCGTAGTAGCGGTTGCGCGGCGCGGCCGAGCTGACGGCCAGTGCCTTGTTGACCCGGCTGGTGGTTTTCAGGGCGCCAAGTACCTGTTCGAAACTGCGCGTCTGCATCGCGTCGAACACGCTCAGTTCCGACGGGCTCAGGGGTTTTTCTTCCACCGTGCGGGCGCTTTCGAACAGCGAGTCGTAGCCGAAATCGTCCCACACCGCGCGGCTGGCGCCGTTGCCCACCAGCAAACCACGGAAGTCGGTGGTGGCGCGCAACGCGTTCCAGTCTTCGAGTGTGGCGTCGACATCCAGAAAATCGGTCATTGCAGGGCACGTCTCAAAACAAGGGGCAGATGGGCGGCGACTTTATCACGAGCGGGCATTGAGCCAGATCAACATCCGCCGTGACCGATCGGTCGATCCTGTATGCATCCGCCGAATCGCAGGAGTCGATTCGGCCCCTGTCAGGAGACGCACCATGAGCAGCACCTTTTTCATTCCCGCGGTCAACATCATGGGCAGCGGCTGCCTCGACGAAGCCATGAATGCCATCCGCAACTACGGTTTTCGCAAGGCGCTGATTGTCACCGACGCCGGGTTGGCCAAGGCTGGCGTGGCAACCATGATCGCCGAGAAACTGGCGATGCAGGACATCGATTCGGTGATCTTCGACGGCGCCAAGCCGAATCCGAGCATCGCCAATGTCGAGGCCGGGCTGGCGCTGCTCAAGGACAGCCGCTGCGATTTTGTCGTGTCACTCGGCGGCGGTTCGCCCCACGACTGCGCCAAGGGCATCGCCCTGTGCGCGACCAACGGCGGGCAGATCCGCGACTATGAAGGCGTCGATCAATCGGCCAAGCCGCAATTGCCGCTGATCGCCATCAACACCACGGCCGGCACGGCCAGCGAGATGACCCGGTTCTGCATCATCACCGATGAAACCCGCCATGTGAAAATGGCCATCGTCGACCGTAACGTCACGCCGCTGCTGTCGGTCAACGACCCGGCGCTGATGGTCGCCATGCCGAAAAGCCTGACCGCCGCCACCGGCATGGACGCGTTGACCCATGCGATCGAAGCCTATGTGTCCACCGCCGCCAACCCGATCACCGACGCCTGCGCGTTGAAGGCGATGACCCTGATCAGCAACAACCTGCGCCTGGCGGTTCGCGACGGCAGCGACCTCGCCGCACGGGAAAACATGGCGTATGCGCAGTTCCTCGCCGGCATGGCGTTCAACAATGCATCGCTTGGCTTTGTGCATGCGATGGCGCACCAGTTGGGCGGTTTCTACGATTTGCCTCACGGGGTGTGCAACGCGGTGCTGTTGCCGCATGTGCAGACGTTCAACGCGTTGGTCTGCGCCGACCGCCTCACTGACGTGGCCCACGCTATGGGTGCCGATATTCGCGGCTTCAGCCCGGAGGAGGGCGCGCAAGCCGCGATTGCCGCAATCCGTTGTCTGGCCAAAGACGTCGACATCCCCGGTGGTTTGCGCGACCTCGGCGCCAAATGCACCGACATCCCGGTGCTCGCCGCCAATGCCCTGAAAGACGCCTGTGGTTTGACCAATCCGCGGGCGGCGGATCAACGGCAGATCGAAGAGATTTTCCGCAGCGCGTTTTAAGCGCGATGGCGACCGGGCGCGAACCTCACGCAGAGCACCGCGCCCAACGCCAGAACGCAACACAGCAGCGACAGCGGCCACGCTTGCGGACTGGCGAACAGGCTGGCCACAGCGCCGATCAGTGCGGCCATCAACTGGTGGATGAAACCGCTCAGGGCCATCGCGTAGGCGCCGGCAATCGGTGCTCCATCGTTGGCCCGTGACAGGCTGATCGGGTAGTTCAGCGACTGGCCGAACACGGCGACGCAGTAAGGCAGCCAAAGCAACCAGGCCATCGAGCTGGCCAACAGGCTGCCGGCCAGCATCACCCCACTGCCGGCCAACACCAACCCCACCCCCAATGCCATCAACCAGTGCTGACCCGTGCGCAAGACAAAGCGATTGACCGCCAGCGCCCCCAGAAAATACGCCGCACTGATCGGCCAGCCCAACAGCCCGTATTCGGTCGTCGACCAATTGAACGGGCCTTGCAGAATCAACGGCGCGGCGCTGTTGAACGCGATGATCACGCCATAACCCAGACCGCCCGCTAGCGCCGGCAGAAGAAACGCTCGATGGACCAGAATCATTCGATAGACCGCCCAGGGCGAAGCGGTAGTAGGCGCTTCGACAAGTTCTGGAAAACTCAGGCGCGAGACAATCGCGGCCATCAACAGGCTGGCCGCGCCCAGCAAATAGAAGATCGCCTGCCAGCCCAGCGTCACCTGAATGAGCGAGCCGGCGTATTGCCCGATGCCGAGCGCGACAACGAACGAAATCGAAATCCACGACAGCGCCTTCGCCAGCAGATCGCCCCGGAAACTGTCACGAATCAGCACCCGCGCCATCACCGAAATGCCGCTGGCGCCGATCCCCTGAAGCAGGCGCATCAGCAGGAACGACTCCAGTGTCGAGCCCAGCGGCAGCGCCAGATTCGCCAGCCCATAAATCCCCAGCGCCGCCAACAGCACCGGTTTACGGCCGATGCGCTGCGCCAGACTGCCCCAGAGCAGCATCGGCAGCGCCATGCCGATCAGGTACAGCGACAAGCCCCAGGCCACTTGCGTTGCATCGACCCGCAAGTGCCCGGCGATCTGTGGCAACGCCGGCAGGTAAATGCTCATGCCCAGTTGGGCGAGGAACACGGTGGAGCAGGTGATGAGCAGGATGAGGCTGGGGTTCATGAGTCGTCCGTGAAGGTTCAGCGGTCGCGATGGCCGCTGTGAGTCAGTAACAATCCGGTGATCAAATCACAGAAGTGGTGGATCAGTGTCGATTCCATGTCGGCGCGCAGCGTAACGCGGATCGCGGCTTTACCTTGAGCCACCACCGGGAAAAATACCGCGCTGGTGAAAAAGCCGTGTTCGGCCAGTTCAATGGCGATTCGAGTGGCCAGGCCGGCCTCGCCGCAGTTGATCAGGCGGATGGCCATGGGGCTGCCGTGTTGTTCGGTGCTCAGGAGGCTGTCGAACAGGCGAATATTGGCCTGGAGCCGAATCTGCAATGCACGCAGCTCTGCACTGCGATGCAGTTGGATCGACGCCAGACCCGCACCAATGGCAGCGCAATTGAGGCTTTGCGACCAGTTGCTCGGTCCGCCGTAGCGCTGGATCAATTTTTTCTGGCGCTGATTGCCGAGCATCACCAGACCGCCGCTGGCCCCGAACGATTTGGCCAGCGAAGCGACGATCAGGCAATCCTCTTCCAGCGCCGGCATTCTTGGCCGCACAAGACCGGCACCGTTGCTGCCGACCGCCGACAACGCGTGGGAGTCATCGAGATATAGAAACAAGCCATAACGTTCCTTCAGGTACAGCAGACCGTCCAGATTTGCCACGCCACCCATGCTGTAGGCGCCGTCAGCGATATAGGCGACGCAGGTGTGGCGTTGGCACGCCGATTCGAGAAAATCCATGTCGTTGTGAGGGCTGCTCAGTACCTGGGTTTCATCGGCGCAACTGGCTTTCAAGTGATGCATCGAATAGTGGGCCAGGTGATCGAACACCATCACTGGTGGGCGGTTTTGGGTGAACACGCCACTGGCCAGCAGCGGCAGGATACCGGCGCTCGCGGCGCTGCAGGACAGACTGCTAAGACACACCGCGCCAAACAATTGCGACAGCTCGCTTTCGTATTGATCGAGCAGTGCCAGCTTGCAGCGGTTTTTCGAGTTGGCAACGCGCAGTGTGCCGGTTTCCCGCAGGGCCGATATGGCACCTTCAAGCAGGGCCGGGTGATGGTCGAGGCCCAGATAGGACGTGGTGCAAAAGTGATGGAACTGGCGCCCGTATTGATCGAGCAAGTGGTTGCAGCCTTTGACCTCGACGTTGAGAGCAGCGATTTTTCCGGCTTCGGCAGCCTCCCAGTCGTGGTCTGCCAGCGCGATGACTTTGCGATAGTTGGAGAAGGTGTTGGCGGATTCCGGCAGATGATTCACAGGCAGCTCTCCTTGAGCATGGCAATCCATTGGGTGTTTCAATTTGTGTGTGTTGCCAGACTTTACAGAGAGCTTTGCAGGGTCAGAATCGGCTGTATCCGATAGTGCTGAGGGCTGTTGGAGTTTTGTTTGTAGGGCGATGCCTTGCCGGGTTGTAAGGCGATGAAATGCCCGACAACCCTTGTGGTGAAGGGCTTACCTTTGCCCTGTTATCCAACGGCTGCGGCGCTCTTTTCCAGCGCCGGGGAAAACTGGATCAGCACCACGCCCGCCATCAACAGCACCGCGCCGAATACCCGAGACAATGTGAGTTGCTTCTCCAACAGCCCGAACAATCCGAAGTGATCCAGCAACATTGAAGCCAGCACCTGCCCGGCCAGCGCCAACGCGACAAACCCCGATGCCCCGAGTTTCGGCACCAGCATCACCGCCAATGCCACAAAGCACACCCCGAACGCGCCACCGGCCCACATCCACAGCGGTGCCTTGCCGATGAAAGCCAGCGACGGCAGCGGTAGTCGCAGCGCGACAATCACCGGCAACAACACCAGCACGCTGACCAGCAAAGACGCCAATGTCGCCCACAACGGATGGCCCAGGCCCCGGGCCAGATTGGTGTTGATCGCACTTTGAAAGGGCACGACGGCCCCGGCCAATGCCGCCAGCAACAACAGGCCGGCCCACTGCAACGTACTCATGATGGTTCTCCAGCAAGGTTTTGCTGGACTCTAGGGTATTCGTCACGCAGATTTAAATTCTGTTTTGTCATCAGGAACATGCATCAGATGAATGATCTGCGGCGCATCGATCTCAACCTGCTGGTGATCCTCGACGCCTTGCTCAGCGAGCAGCACGTCACCCGCGCCGCCGAGCGGTTGCACTTGAGTCAACCGGCGGTCAGCCATGCGTTGGCCCGACTGCGTGACTTGCTCGGTGATCCATTGCTGGTGCGGGCCGGTTCGGGGCTGGTGCCCACCGCTCGGGCGCTGGAGCTGGTTGCGCCGCTGACCGAGGCCCTGGCCCAGGTGCAATCGTTGCTGGCGCCGAACACCTTCGATCCGGCCAGCGCGCGCCGGACCTTTCGGCTTGCGATGTCGGACTACGGCGCGGCGATCATCCTGCCTCGCCTGATTCGTACATTGCGCGCGGAAGCGCCGGGCATCGACCTGCAAATCAGCCATGCCAGCCGTGAAGGCATGGTTGAAGGTTTGCTCAACGGCGACATCGACCTCGCTGCCGGTGTGCTCCCGGAACTCCCCGGTGAATTGCGCAGTACGCCGCTGTTCGAGGAGCGCTACGTCTGCCTGCTGGACCGCCAGAGCCTACCCGCCGGAGGTGTTCTCGACCTGCCAACCTACCTCTCCCGTCCGCACGTTCTGCTGGAAATGCGTGGCAGCGGCACCCCGGAAATCGAACGGACCCTGACCGCCCTGCGCGAACGCCGCCGCGTCGCCATCAGCCTGCCGCACTGGAGCGTTGCGCCGCAGTTCATCAGCGGCACGGATCTGATCCTGACTGTGGCCTCTCGGGCGTTGAACGATATTGATGAAGAGGCGCTGATCGTTGTGCCGCCGCCGTTCGAGATCGCGCCGTTCACCTTTGTCTCGGCGTGGCACAAGCGGCGGGGTGGGGATCAGGCGTTGAACTGGTTGAATCGGCGGATCGGGGAGGGGATAGTGCGCGGCTGAAAAACATCGAGGAGCGGGGCGTGACAGTGAAGTCTGGGGTGATGGGGTGTCTGGCGCTGTGCGGGGCGTTGATGGCAGGGCAGGTGTTGGCTGATTGTGTGCCTGCGCCGGTGGCCGGTGATTTGGATTTCTCCGTGTGCAAAGAGTGGCCGGCGTATCCGGGGTTGACTATTGGCGCCAAGGCTCTGTTCAAGCGAAAACCTACGCCGGGTGATGTCGACTCGAACGGCATCTATGACTTCGACTTGTCAGTTTTTCAGGACGGCAAAACAGATCCACTTGCTACATATCACCAAGCCGCTGCGTTTGAGCAAAATGGTGTGGCGGTGTATGAGCTGACTCTTGATACTGCCCGTTACAAGCTCACTTCCGACCTTCGAGCGTTTGGTGTCCGAGTACGGCTTTCAAACGGATCTCGTCTTTCTCCGGTGGATGAAACTCAACTCTCGCTCTATGTGAGAGAGGGCGAAAAATTACGCCCGGTCCTGCGTCAGTTGGTTGTTTATGAGTATGGCGGCGAATGGGATGGCAATTGCGATAGCCAGCGCTTTGAGATTTCGAGGACAGTCGAAATTGCTAAAACCAGCTCTCATGGTTATGTGGATTTGATCGTCAAAACCCAGCAAACAAATACGACTAGTGTGGGGGAGGGGGATGCCTGCGAAGATAAAATCAGTGTCGGCAGTCCGGTTTTGACAACCCTTCACTACGACGGAAAATCATACGTCTTGCCTAAAGGTTTTCAGGCGATCGAGTGATACAGATCCAACGCGACTCTTATCAAGGAAGAACAATGCTCACCCCAACCCGATTTTTCATCGCCCTCGGTTTTCTGGCCATCACCACTCAGGCCCACGCCGCCTGTGAGGTAAAGAAATACGACGGTCACTCCCTGTCACGCTGCAAAGTGTGGCCGGCCTTCCCGGACAAGGCGATCTCGGCGAAGTCCACGTTCGTGTCCGACTCCGAAGGTGACCACGACGGTGTGTTCGACCTGGAGCTGTCGCTCCTCAACGCTTCCGACGCCAAACCGCTGGCGACTTACGTAAAGCCTGGCGCCTACAATTCCGACGCGATCAGCTTCAATGACTTGAAGATCGATACCGCTCGATACCGTCTGGCGCCGGACGTTCGCGCCTTTGGCTTGCGTTCGGATTTCGCCGACCGTCTCTCAAGAGCCAATCCCTACGCGAAAACCGATCTGGCGCTGTATGTACGCGAAGGCAGCAAGTTGCGGCCGGTGCTGGAAGGTCTGGTCATTCGCAAGGAGTTTGGCGAGGGTAGCGGTGAGTGCGACACCAAGGACACGAAAATCCTCAGAAGCGTGGAAATCGGCTCGTCCAGCCATAACGGTTTCGCTGATCTGATCGTTTCCTCAAGTGGTGTGGTGTACACATCGACCCAGTCAGGCAAAGAGTGCGTTTCCAAAACCACTAACCTGAAGAGCACCCAAATCACCCTGACCTACGATGGCAAGCAATACCTCGTCCCCGAAGACCTCCGAGGTTACTGACCGATGCTCACCGGCCTCAACCACCTGACCCTCGCCGTCAGCGACCTGGACCGCAGCCTCGCGTTCTACCGCGACGTGCTGCATCTGCGGGTCGAGGCCACGTGGGACGCCGGTGCCTACCTGTCGCTCCCTGGATTGTGGTTGTGCCTGTCGCTCGACGCGCAACGCAAATCCGAACCCGCCGCCGACTACACCCATTACGCCTTCAGCCTCGACGCCGCGGACTTTCCACGGTTCGTGCAAAAGCTTCGCGCCGCGAACGTGCAGGAATGGCGCGACAACCGCAGCGAAGGTGCGTCGTTCTACTTCCTCGATCCGGACGGGCACAAGCTCGAAGCGCATGTTGGCGATCTGGCCTCGCGACTGGCCGCGTGTCGGCAAAAGCCCTACGCAGGCATGCGTTTTTTCAACGAGTCGTGAATATTCACAAACCGCTGGGATAGACTGGCGGCCACGTTTTCCGGCACTTGCAGGTTTTCCATGACTCCATCGTTGCTTATGGCCGTGCTGGCCTCGGGTTTCATCTACGGCATCACGCCGGGGCCGGGTGTGCTGGCGGTGTTTGGCATCGGCGCTGCGCGGGGCCGGCGGGCCGGGGCGGGGTTCCTGTGCGGGCATCTGCTGGGCGATGTGATCTGGTGCAGCACGGCGTTGATCGCGATTGTCGGCGCCCGGGAAATCGGCAGCACCGCGTTCGATGTGCTCGGCGTACTCAGCGGTCTGTACCTGTTCTGGCTCGGCTGGCGCGCCGTGCGGGCCAAGCGCAGCAACGGCGATCAGCCACAGGGTGCGGCGCGTCAGCCGTTCTGGCACGGCATCCTGTTCGGGCTGACCAACCCCAAGGCCTACCCGGTGGCGGTGGCGACGTTCACCGCGCTGCTGTCGAGCCGCGCCGAACTGCTCAACTGGTCGATGCTGCCGATGCTGATCGCTTTGAGCTTCCTCGGTGGATTGCTCGCCTACGCTATTCTCATTGGCATTGTCGGCGCCCGACAGGTGCGTACGCTGTATCAGCGCCATGAACTGGCCATCACCCGGTTGTGCGGGGTAATGTTTATCGGTTTCGCCATCAACGCCCTGGTGCATGCGCTACCGGGGCTGATGCCGAACAAGACTTGAATGTGATCGCTGGGATGCGAGGTCGAGGTCAGGGACGGTTGATCAGTGCTGCATTGCCCGGACACCCACGCTGAACCATGGAAAGTCGAAATTCTGCACCGTTGGCGAGTTATATCGATCTGTTGCTGGACGCCGTGTGCGCAGTCGACAAGCAGGGCCGTTTCGTTTTTGTCAGCGCGGCCTGCGAGCGGATTCTCGGCTATACGCCTGACGAACTGATCGGCCAGTCGATGATCGACTACGTCTATCCCGCCGACCGTGAACGCACCTTGTCCGCCGCCAGTGACATCATGGGCGGCGAGCCCAAGCACAACTTCGAAAACCGCTACGTGCGCAAGGACGGCAGCCTCGTGCACATTCTGTGGTCGGCGCGCTGGTCTGAAGTCGATCAACTGCGCATTGCCGTGGCTCGGGACATCACCGAGCGCAAACTCGCCGAATCCCGTCAGGCGGCGTTGTATGCGATCTCCGAAGCGGCGCATGCGGCGGAGGATCTGCTGGCGCTGTTCAAGCGCATTCACATGATTATTGGCGAGTGGTTGCCGGCGCTGAATTTCTCCGTGGCGCTGTACGACGAACACTGCGCACAGCTGAATTTTCCCTATCACGTCGACGATGACGAGTTGCAACCGGAGCAGCCCGGCACCGTGACCGGTCGGCTGTGCGCCGAAGTGATCCGCAGCGGCCAGCCGATCCTGCTGACCCCGGATTGCCCGCACGCACCGCCAGGTTTCGAAGCGTTGGTGGCGGGGCAGCAATCGCCGTGCTGGCTGGGTGTACCGCTGAACTCGAAGAACGGCACCATCGGCGCGCTGATCGTCAAAAGCCTGGCCGGCGGCGAGCGCTACACCGAGCGCGACAAGGAACTGCTGCAATACGTCTGCGCCCAAGTCGCCACGGCCATCGAGCGTCAGCAATTGCACGCCCGTCTGCGGCGCATGGCGCAATACGATCAGTTGACCCAGTTGCCCAACCGCGAATTGCTGCGTGATCGGCTCAAGGCTGCGCTGGCCGGCGCGCGGGAGCAGTCGGGGTTCATGGCGCTGCTGTATGTCGATCTGGATCGCTTCAAACAGGTCAACGACACCTTCGGCCACGCCGTTGGCGACATGTTGCTGCAAACCGTGGCCAACCGCCTCAAGGGCTGCGTACGCGACACCGACACCGTGGCGCGCATTGGTGGCGATGAATTCGTGGTGCTGCTGCACAGCGTTCACGCCGCCGAAGATGCCGACAGCGTGGCGGAAAAAATCCGACAGATTCTGGTGCAACCGATGCGTCTGGACGGGCACAACCTGCACATCGAACCGAGCATCGGCGTCGCCCGTTATCCCGAGCACGGCAGCGAAGAACAGCAACTGTTCCGCCACGCCGACCAGGCCATGTATGCCGCCAAACGGCAGAATCACCGGGCGCGGGATATCTGACTGACATCATCCGTTCGTCGCGGCAACGGCAACTTTTCTAAACCTTTGGCGGCTGGCGAATTCTCAATCCAGGCGGGCACCTGCTCGCCACGATCAACACCAAGAGGAAGAGAATCATGCCTAACTCAAGAAACTCGAACTCGGGAAACTTCGCCAACGATCGAACCAAGGCGTCTGAAGCCGGTCGCAAAGGTGGGAAAACCACCACCACGACGGTCGACAAAGAGCCAAAAACCGACATGGGCCGCAAGCCCGCTCAGAAATCGAAGTAGTCGGCGAAGGTTGTTTTGATTGAGAGGCGGGGGCGAAAGCTCCCGCTTGAATTTCGAGAGAAGGAGGGCGCGACCATGAACCGGATGGCCACCCGAGTACGCAACTTCAGTTTTGTCACCCTGCTGGGGCTGTGCGCCGGCAGTGCTTTCGCCCAGTCGCCCGCCGACTTCATCAACGAAGCTTCGGCCAAAGGCATGGCAGACATCGAGGTCAGTCGTCTGGCGCACCAGAAGTCCGAGTCCAAAGAGGTCAAGGACTACACCATTGTGGTCATCAACGACCGCACCACCGCCAATCAGCATCTGGCGAAAATCGCCAAGAAACTGGATCTGCCGGTCGCCCCCCGTGAAGAGGTCGCCGACAAGGCCAAGGCATTGATGCCGGAAGTGAAGGACGGCGCGACCTTCGATCAGGCCTACGCCGCCAGTCAGGTCAAAGCCACGGAAGAGGCCATCGAACAGATTCAACAGGAAGCCCAGACCACCGACGTGCCGGAGATCAAGGCGTTTGCCGACGAGACCCTGCCGAAACTGCAAAATCACCTGCAGATGGCCCGGGCTCTACAGGCCAGCCGCTGATATCGGGTTAAACAAAAACGGCGCTCAGGCGCCGTTTTTTCTGCTCAGCATTCATTCAAGTCCTGCTTCGGTTTGCTCTTGTGACCGAGCCCCTCCAATTCAAACACTTCGTTTTCCCCCAGCGACCGATAGTGCCTGCGCAACGCTTCCAGTTGCTTGAGGTCCAGCGACTCCAGCCCGAGCATCGCGTTCTGCGCCTCCTTGTTCACCCGCAGCAACTCATCGAGTTTCAAATGCAGGATGTCGGTGTCGCGGTTCTGGGTGTTCTGGATCAGGAACACCATCAGAAACGTGATGATCGTGGTCGAGGTATTGATGATCAGCTGCCAGGTGTCATTGAAATGAAAAAACGGCCCGCTCAACCCCCACAACCCAATCAGAATCAAAGCCCCCATGAACGTCTTGGGGCTGCCGGCCCAGAGTGCCAGCGTTTGCGAAATCTTTGCGAATTTCATGGCTGTGTTCCTTGTAGGGGAGCGCTTGAAATTCAGACAGCGGGGCGGGTGTGAAAATTCTACGGACAACCCTTGGTTGCTACGCGACAGTTGGCTACTACGACTGACAAAAAAACCGGCCCAAGTGGCCGGTTTTTTACGACTAGTTCGTCACCTCTATGTTTGCAACCCACCTGAAATACCCCACGGCCTCACATTGCTGATTGACCAGCATGAAGTTCATTTCGAGTCTGGCCATGCCCGATGCCTTGGTCGTGCACGCCCAGAAATGATCGTGGGCCTTCTGGCTAACGGGTTCGGTTGGAGCGCTGGGGTTGGGAGCGGGAATGGTGAGGTCCGGGTGAACTTCCAGGTGAAGCCCTGAAAGGACGTTGCTGGTATCGATTGTCATGTCGTAGACCACAACGCTGTATTCGGCGATGAGGCTGACGGTTCTCCCGCGCAAATGAACAATACGACCAATGTCGATAGGCAAGGTTATATTGCTGTCATTTCTGGCTTTTTTTTGAGAGCTGTCATCTGTAGCGAAAAAGATGAACCCATCGCTGATGCTCGTCGGTGAACTGGCATCCAGACTGGGGGCCGGATAGCGCGAGCGTATTGATTCGGCATCGACGATCAACAGAATGTTGTGCGCATTCTCGATGAGGGAAGACGGTGAGGGGATCGGTTCGGAGGTCATCATGGATTCCTTTCATGATGTTGGCGCAAGACGCCAACCGCTTTGGCCGGCGGTGCATCCTGGTATGGCCGAGGCGGTAGCGAATCCGTCGGGCCCCTTGTCGCCAAGGAGCCCGAGGCAACGTCAGTTGTGAATGGAAATGAACGGATCCCACGAGCAGCAGCCGATGATCTGGCAGTTGCGGTCAACGATCAGGAAGTGGAAGTGATAGGTCACACGACCGCACGAAAGGGTTTCCGACGACCAGTAGTGGTTATCGACTTTCTGGCAGCTGGGCACCGATGGATTGCTGGTGTTTGGCACCGCAACACAGGCCGTAGCCTTGCGCGGCGAGGGTGGGGAGATCAGGTCGGCGCCCTGGTTGCCGATGAATTTGTAGAAGATCACGGCGGTTTCGAAGCTTTGCGACAGGCTGGTTTCACGCCAGCGAATCAAATCGCCGACCTGTGCCTTCAGGTCCAGTTCACCACCGGCCTGGCCGCTGACCACGTTGTCCTGGTTGGTGACCATGTACACATGATGCCAGTCGATCAGCGTCGGGTTCTTCGGGTCTTTGCTGATGCCGGGATACTTTTTCAGAATGGTTTCGGTGTCGATCGTGACCAGCACATCCGTGACTCGAGACATGGTAAAGCTCCTTGTTCATAGTGATTGCCTGATGTTTTTTTCAGGCACGACAACGTTGCTTGCCATTCGGCCGTTGCGAGCACACTACTGCCGGAACCCATCGGTCACGAGAGATGAGCGGACCTGCTCCCTGCAGGACAACTGATAGATCGGGTTCCTTCCGATTGCCGCAAATTGACTATAGGCAGGTATTTTAGGCTGTCAAAATTGCGCTTAATCAGTTCGACGGACGGTCAACTGAGTGATAAGTCCCAGCGATTTGGCGATAAGCATCGAAACGCCGGACATGGTTTGCAATCTGTCGGTCTGGAGCTGAGTGCTGCCCAGCCTGTATCGTAACGAACCGCTGGAATGCCCCGACAGGAGAACGCAATGACCTGGTCCGCCAAGCAATACGTCGCTTTTGAAGATGAACGCACCCGCCCGGCCCGCGACTTGCTGGCGGCGATTCCCACGCCCGAGGCGCGCTCTGTGGTTGATATCGGTTGTGGCCCCGGCAACTCGACCGAGCTTCTGGTGGAGCGTTTTCCGGGGGCGAAAGTGCAGGGGCTCGACAGCTCGGCCGACATGATCGACGCCGCGCGCAAGCGTCTGCCGCAGTTGCAGTTCGAGGTGACGGACATTGATAAATGGGCCGATGAAGGGCCATTCGATGTGATCTTCGCCAACGCGGTGTTGCAGTGGGTGCCGGATCACGCGACGTTGCTGCCAGCGTTGGCGGGCAAGCTGGCGCAGGGTGGCAGTCTGGCGATCCAGATGCCGGACAACCTCAACGAGCCGTCTCACCGGTTGATGCGCGAAGTGGCCGCCAACGGGCCGTGGGCCAGCAAACTGGCGGGTGCAGCGGGGCAACGGATCGAAATGGCGGATGCCAGTGCCTATTTCTCGATGCTGCGCCCGCATTGCGCGCGGGTCGATGTGTGGCGCACCACGTATCACCATCAATTGGCGGGTGGGGCTTCAGGCGTTGTCGAGTGGTTCAAGGGCAGCGGTTTGATTCCGTTCCTCAGCCCGCTGACGGAAACGGAGCGGGCGGAGTATCTGGCGCAATATCTGGCGGAGGTTGCCAAGGCTTATCCGGCGCTGGCGGATGGTTCGGTGTTGTTGCCGTTTCCTCGGTTGTTCATTGTCGCCACACGTTGATACGAGAAAGGGCCGATTTGATCGGCCCTTTCTTTTGGAATCAGCGCTGTACGGCGACCAGCATCATCATCGGCCGCTCACGCTCCTCAGCGAGCGCCGGTTGTGCGGCCACTTCAGCATCGCTCGGGCCCCATTCATTGACGTGTTGAATGGTGAACCCGGCGCCAATCAGCGCGTTGAGCAGCGTCCCGACAGTGCGATGTTGCTTGATCACCCCGTCGGCCAGCCAGTTGGTCACCCGTTCGCCTTCCATTTGATAACTGTCCAGCGGCCAGCGCTTGTTGCCTTCGCTGTCGACCAGCCAACCCGGATTACGCGGCGCCATGAAGATCGGATGCTCGATGGAAAACACAAAATGTGCACCCGGTTTAAGCGCCGCATGCAGTTTGGCGAACAGACCCGAGAGATCTTTGATGTAGTGAAGGGCCAACGAGCTGTAGGCCAGATCGAAAGTGCACACAGGCAAGTCGAGGTGTTCCAGGTCGGCACGCTCGTAGCGGATGTTCGCGGCGGAGGTGGTTTCCTTCGCCCGTTCGAGCATTTTCTCCGAGACATCCAGCCCCAGTACCTCGGCTGCGCCCTGTTCACTGGCCCAGCGGCAGAACCAACCGTAGCCGCAGCCCAGATCCACCACCTGTAAACCGTGCAGGGAAGGCAACAAGGCTTTCAGCGCCGGCCATTCCGGCGCGGCATCGAGGCCGCCGATGGAGCGGTTCATCTGGCTGTAGCCCTGGAAGAACTCGGGGTTGTCGTAGATGTTCTGGGTCATGGGTTTGGTGCTCTTTCGGATTTTATTTGGGTGGCTTGGGGGCCACGGATTTTGAATCCCTCGATACGTGATGGCGCGTATTCGTCGATGGCCGCGCAGGGGGAGGGTGGTGGGCGATCGGGAAATGCTAGCGGGTCGTGGCGAGTGTGAGAACCGGCGGAGTGTTGGGGATCTGTAAACACGGTTTTTCGATTCGGGATGTTTAAAGAGTGGGTTCCGTTTACTGAACCTTCCCACACGGTTTTCAGGTTGTCCGTCGGAAGTGCGGACTCTAGCCTGTGTGGGTCGCTGATGAATCGGCGATCGGGATTGGAACCCCGAGGAGAGTTGAAACGCATAATCGTTATTCATGACGTATGCTGCGCACCTTGAATGTGTGCACTCTGTTATGGCGGCTGTGCGCGGGAGACCTTCGGGTCTGCCGGGTTGTCTCTCCCCGGGTTCCAACCTGCGTACAGCTGCCTCCTTTCGCGTGGAACCGAATGGGTCAGCTCCAACCTGTTTTTGGAGAGATGAAATCATGTTCAAGCCAACACCGAATCCCCCCGAAGTCGAAACCGACCCAACGTCCCCCTACACCTCAGTCGACTCCAGAAAACTCAACGACGCCGCCAACCGCGCCCTCGACCATTACCTCTGCCCAGGCGCCCATGTCATAGGCACGACCAACCAGCCCGACCCGATGTACTTCGCCAACCCGGCCTACGACACCGAATCCCTGCTGGCCAATGCCAGTGAATCACTGGGCTCGGCCTCCGAGATGCTCAACAACTTCGCCGCCACCCTCGACCCCACCCACCGCAGAACCGCGATAGGCATTGCGCAGTTGGTGATGCTGGGGGAATTGGCGGTGAATCAGGCGCTGGATCATGTTGAGGTGAAGAGTTAACTGCGTTGATGCAATGTTTCAGAAGGCATAAAAAAACCGGCTCATTGAGCCGGTTTTACTTTACGAAGGTTTTCTCCTTCAAGGTGCGCAGGGCTCCAGCTGATCGACATCAGTGCCACTGCCAGCGCTACGGTCAACCTCGCCATTGCTCCCGATATGAATTTTAGTCGTGGGCCATTTCGGGGTGATCCTGATGCAATGGTTTTGCCCGGCATTACGCCAATCAAACTCCATAAAAAAGTCATCATCGGGAAACAGATGCCCTGGTCCGCCCGTAGACTCTCCGGGGGCAAGGTTTTCGCGAAAGATCTCATTTTGCGTATTCAGCACAAACCTCAAATCACCTGTGCCTTTTCTCGAGAAATCAATCTCGACGCGTGGCACTGCGACGTACCAAACCAGATACGTCAACACCACCAAAATAAGTATCCGCATGACGATATAGAGCGGGCGTCGCGTACTTGCATTCGTGGACACGGACTACATCTCCCCATGTCCTGGCAACGGGCAAACGTGTTTATCACCCAAGCGTGCGGAAGAAAGCATGAGTCGTCCTTGTTGAGTACGTCCGTTAACCCCAAGCGTCCTCTTGGGCGTGCGAATGCTAGCGGAATCTCAAGAACTGGTCGCTGGGAAACGTCTGAAAACATGGCGAGCATCACGCCATGTTTGTGTGCGGCGATTCCTACAGGATTACTGGTCGTTCGTTCGGATGTCGTTCTTTTCAGTGGGCATCGGGTAGTGCTCCTTCTCATATTGCTCGATAAGCACTGCGAGGTTTTCCAGTTCATTTCCATCGGACGATCCGGGTTCAGCCCCCCATAGCTTTTCCATCCGAGCAAATGCAATGTTCAGGTCTTTTCGGTTACGGATGGTTTCGCTGTTCATTGCAGATTCTCCGTGCAGATCAGATCCATCAGGGTCGAGATTATTCACGAACTCAACATACGCAACGCAGCCGAAGCCAAAAACGCGGAACGACTCTTTTCCTCCGGATGCTGGCTGACGTGAAGGTCAATGCGGCTCAACAAATAGCCTGGGAGTGTGATGTTGACCTTTTGCGTATTCCCCAGGCACTGACTGATGTCCACATCCACCAACGCCCATACGCAGTTTTCAAACCTCGGATCGGAAACATGGTTACTGACCTTGCTGGCGGCAGGTATCACGGCACCGCTCTCAGCGAGAATCGCGATGTGAGTTTCTATCGCCTCTTTGGCCATTTTCAACGCATGGTCCTGATCGTTTCCGGCGGAGAAACAACCGGGGAAGTCTGGTACTTCAACACCCCATGTTGAGTCGCCTTCGCTGGGAGATATTGCGATTGGATAAAGCATCTGGATTCGCCCCTGAATATGGTTCTACAGATTGGACTCCGCCTCATAGGACGGATTTAGGTCTCGGGTGGGAGCCTAAGGCGGAGAAGGGGATCTGCAATCAACGCTTTGTTTCTGAATTGTTCAGCGGAACAAATCAGGCTCTGTATTTGATGAAAACCTGCAAAAGCACTTTTTAGACGGTTGAAAATCTTAAGCGGTGAGGGGGCGGGCCGGATCCGGCCATCCCGCCGCTGATCGCCGTTCCCCTACCACTGCCCACCTGTGGCGAGGAAACGGGGATTTACGCCTTTCCAGAGGAGGCACGCGGATGGTGGTGTGCTTCGCTTACGGCTTGCCGAACAAACCCTGCATTCAATCGATCTTGCCGCACGGTCTGAGCATGCCCAAGGTCCTAAAAAGTGACCAAGTGTGGCAGCACAGCGGCGCTGCATAGCAACGTGTCGATGCCGACGGCAACTGGCTGCGCCATACTGATGGCAAGATCCGGGATCAGGCGATCGAGCGCTAGGTTGAAGCCCTAGAGAACCGCGAGCAGTTCCAGAGCCACACGCGGGCGGTTGATGACCATTCGACAGAGACGGTGGGCGGTGTGAAAAAGATCGAGGCGCTGGGCGGGCTCAAGTTGCTGTCGGGCGGATCCACGAGCCTGGCGGCGGTAGATGATCTGCACCAGGCGACCGGTCGGGATCTGAACTTGGTAGTGGGGCAGAAGCACAACACCACGGTGGGCGGTGATATGCAGGAGCGGATTGAGGGTGTTCGTCAAAGTGTGGCCAGCCAGGGACAACGCCTGGAAGCGCCGAAGAATTGGATTGGCTCGGAAAGCGTGAACTTGTTCCAGGTTGTCTGCGATGTGCTCGACCTGCTGGAACAGATGAATGCTCAGATTGCTGCACACGTTCACGGGCCGAGTCCGGCACCTTCCAACGCGGCTGCTTTTTCCACGAACAGTGCATTGGCTGCATCCCACGCCGGGGTATTAAAGCGCGTTACGCAGTAGGCGTGTTTTACTATTGAGAGTGTGCGGGCATAAATGGTTATGCGGTATTCTTACATAGTTCCACAGTTAAATGTGGAAGATGGGTAGGGCGCCCTGTTTGATACAATTAGTTGCTGCTGACCGTCTGTCGGAAAGTTTTCGTGACATAGTGTTTACTTGTGTTGACGAAACTTAACCGATATCGGTTAACAAATTTGATCAGCGCCTCAACGAAACCCTTGTGTTTCAGGCAGCGGTGTCAAATCGGCGCTCTCGCCCGGGCGCCAGACACAACAAAGCCCGGGCGGGGCCGGGCTTTGTTGTGTTCCTCGGATGTGCCGCATTGGCTGTTCCACGTCAGAAAAGCTGTGTTAGCATCCTTCCCAACTACCCGAGGCTTTGCTTCTTTGATACCGGAATTTCAAAGAGTATGGCTCTGTGACAGACCAGTCAAGCAAGAATACTTGTCAAATGGCGTTAGTTATGGCTTTTTCCTAATTTGGAAATAATCATTATTTAACGAGTTACGTGGATAAGTTTCTGTGTCGGCGGGTTGAGTTGCAAAGCGGGTAGGACACGCCGCACCTTTGCAGGTAGCGGTTCCCGCCAACTCTCTGAGCATCTTTATATGAAGATACTTATAAATCGTTATCTACCTGAAGAAATGATTCGAGCGCTCCAAGCTGTTTATTGGACTGTCCGCCTGCTCGTTCTCGCTCGGGAAATTTAACGCGCCACTAGCAGGGGCCATTGGCCCCTGCATCTTTCTATCCATGCCTGCACCACCAAGACTGCGCGTAGGCACTCGATGCCGCTCAACACAAAACCCGTCACAGTCATCCCTGCCAGCGTAGCATCAAACAAAGGCGGCAATGGATCTGGATCGAGCGGCATTTCCTCTATGCGAGCAACGTTAGCTGTTCGGCCTAATTCATGGCATTGGATTTAAAGGGGACTGACCCTAAAAATATTCAAAAACCGATCCAAGACCGGTTGGACTCAGGGGGGGGGGGCTACTGCGGCACAGCGAACACTGCGCTGGCACGGGCAACCATTCGATCACCGACATGCATCCCGACAGTGGCAAACGCAAGTTGCCGTCCTTTCTTGGAGTGCTCAACGCGAACCTCGAGCCACTCATTGATCTGCACCGCGCTGAGATAGTCCAGGGTCATACTCGCCGTGATCAACGGCAGGGGAGGGTCGCTGGAGAATGCCATGGCGTAACCCATGCCGACATCCGCCAAAGTCGCCAATACACCGCCATGCAACGTGCCCCGTCCATTGGCATGTCGTGAGTCTGTCCGCAGACCAATTTCAAGTTGCAAGCCACTGCCTCTGCTATAGATCGGGCCAAGCAAGTCGAGCAGCGGACTGCTGCGGGTCAGCGGAGTGAAGCCCTCGGGAATAGCTGTGTCGTTCATGGTCGATCCCTGTGCCGATTGGTTACCAGCTTCTTTGGCCTGAATACGGAGCGTTGCTTATGAGGGTTTAATCCTGACTTCGCCGTCGGAGAAGGATCATACGTATGCGGAATTTGCAGCGATAAGCTGCTCACGATGGAGCAGTAGGGGGCAGGGTTGTTTCGACGGTAACGATCTTTGGATTTGCCAATGAAAATTCAAACCCCAGACACAAAAAAACCGGCCATCAAGGCCGGTTTTTTCTGTTTCCGTATCCCCCGTCAAACCACGACGCAGGACATAAATTCGATTGGAGCGGGTGAAGGGAATCGAACCCTCGTTATCAGCTTGGGAAGCTGGAGTAATGCCATTATACGACACCCGCTCAGAGCGGCTGACTTTGTACCAGACTCGGCCACGGATTTGAAGTTTTCTTTGCGTGTGGCGAGCGGAAAAGCCTGAATCAGAGCCAGATCGGTCAATCGCGGGCAAGCGCTACGGGCTGGAGGACGGCTGAATCTCAGCCTCGCAGGCTTGCTCGCGACGACACTGTTTCAAATGGCCAATGCATGGTGATCCTGGACTAACGGGTAACGCGTTCGGCTGGCCTGTTGCGTCGGTTTCAGGAAACCGAGCAGGGCGTTCTGGCTGTCACGGCAGGCCGATTTGTGTTCCATGTCGAGGAAGTGACCGGTGGCTTGCAGGGTGGTGAAGGTACTCTGCGCCACATGGTTGCCGAACAGGCGCGCATCTTCGGCGGCGGTGTATTCGTCCCATTCGCCGTTCATGAACAGCACCGGTACGTTGATTTTCTTCGCCGCGTTCAAATAGCACTGGCGATCACTGTGCAGCACGTTGCTGATGTGAAAGTGCATCTGCCCGTATTCGTGCTCGGCGAGGCTGCTGACATGGCGATAGTTGAAGCGCTTGAACAGCGACGGCAGGTGTTTGCCGATGGTGTTGTTGACCAAATGGCCAACCCGGTCGCCGTCGCGTTTACCGAGGCATTCGACGCCGCGCTCAAGGTAATCGAGCATGTGCGCGTTGACCACCGGAGAGAACGAGCTGATCACGGCTTTTTCGATGCGCCGGGGTTGGTGCGCAAGGGCGACCATGGTCGCGGCGCCACCCCAGGAAAACGACAGCACATGTTCGGCCGCGAAGTGGTCGATCAGCTCCAGCAGGATCAGACCTTCGACTTCTTTCGTCAGATGTTTCTCGTGACGGTTGTGGGCTTTCGACTTGCCCGCGTAGGGCTGGTCGTAGCAGACCACGTTGAATTGCGGGTGCAGATTTTTCACGGTTTGTGCAAACGACGCAGTCGTGGCCATCGAGCCGTTGACCAGGATGATGGTCTTTTCTGCGGCGTCTGCGCGATAGAACTCCGTGTAAACCCGATACTGACCCTGTATATCCAGCACAGCGATTTCTGGCCTCATGTCATAAGACTCCTGGCAAGCAAGCGGGTATGCGCGCAAATAGAGATTGCACGAGCTTTGTGACAGGTAGGCATACGCCTGGAATTTTGGAGCCCATGTCGATCCGTTACGGCAGGTCGACGGGTATTGTTATTGGCGGGCGATCTGCCGGCTGAGGCGGAGCCCTGAGGGCTCTCTACCGGCAAAAGGTTTCTTAGAAGTTATGTGTGACTCATCGGTCACAATTTGGCCGACGTCCTGATTCAAGCAGGGGGATCCGGATCGCGCAAGTGCCGTTGGTAAATTGTTCGACAACTTCTGCTGAGCGGTCGGCTGCTTAGAACAAATGAATCTCTTCGGTGCGCAAGGCGCGGTACTCGCCCGGTTTTAGCGCGTGATCCAGCGGCAGCGGGCCCATGGATTCGCGGTGCAGGCGCAGCACTTTGTTGTTGAAGTGGCCGAACATGCGCTTCACCTGGTGGTAGCGTCCCTCGACGATGCTCAGTCGCGCCGTTCGCGGGCCGAGCAGCTCCAACTGCGCCGGTTGGGTGGTCAGGTCCTCGAAGGCGAAGTAGATCCCCTCGGCGAACTTGATCGCATATTCCGGGCCGATGTCCTGTTCGGTCTCGACGTAATAGACCTTCGGCAGTTTGGTCTGCGGCTGGGTCAGGCGCCGGGACCAGGTGCCGTCGTTGGTGATCAGCATCAGGCCGGTGGTGTTGAAGTCCAGGCGCCCGGCGATGTGCAGGTCGTCCTTGTCCGGTTCGTGGATCAGGTCGAGGACGGTCGGGTGCTCGGGATCGCGTGTGGCGCTGACGCAGCCCTGCGGTTTGTACAACATGAAATAGCGCGCCGGTTTGCCGCTTTGCAGCACTTCGTCGTCGACTTCGACGCGGCTGAATTCCAGGACTTCGCTGTGAGGGTCGCTGACGACTTTTCCGTCGATGCGCACGCGCTTTTCCACCAGCAACAGGCGAACCTGCTTGCGGTTGTAGCGGGGCAGGTTACTGAGGAAACGGTCGACGCGCATGATCAGGAATCGGCAGGTAGCGGGGCGCGCATCTTACGGGATCGACGGCCTGGCCGCTTGCAGTTGCGCCTCGACCTGGGCGCAGCGCGGGCACAGACAGGATTGGTCGCGCAGATCCGGCGGCAGGGCTTCGAGCACTGCCGGGTCGATGCTCACGCCGTAGCACCAGCAGGCACGGTCGGCGGTGCGCGGGTCGGCCAGGGTGCAGTCGTTGCGGGCGCCGCAGGCCGGGCAGAGGTCAGGTTTGTTCATGTTGTCAGGCATAGGTCGATTGGTGCATTTCCACGCAGGTGCGGTTGCGGCCGGTCTGTTTGGCCCGGTACATCGCATGATCGGCCCGGGACAGCAGGCTGTGCAAGGTGTCATCCCGTTGCAGGGTGGTGGCGCCGATGCTGACCGTCAGATTCAGGGTGTGACCGTTGTAGGCATAGTCCTGCTGTTCGACGTGTTGGCGGATCTTCTCGGCAATCTTCTGACCGGTCTCGCCGTCGGTGTCCTTCAGCAGAACGATAAATTCCTCACCGCCCCAACGGCAGACGATGTCGGAATGGCGCAGGCAGCTTTGCAGGTCCCGGGCAAAACCGATCAGCACCTGATCGCCGGCCATGTGCCCGTAGGTGTCGTTCAACACCTTGAAGTGATCGAGATCCAGCAGCAACGCCGTCAATGGTTTCGGCTCGCGGTGAGCTTCGTGCAGAGCTTGCACGGCGAGCAGGTCGAAGCCGCGCCGGTTGGGCAGTTCGGTCAGGCTGTCGAGGGTGGCCTGGGCCTGGATCTTTTCCTGATAGCGCCGGATCAACCGGTTGACCAGGGCCAGCACGATCAGCGTCACCAGCAGGCAGATCAGCAGATTGAGGTACAGCGACTGGCGGATTTCACTGAGCGCGCCGTCTTCGCGTTTATCGACGAACAGGTACCAGTTCAACTCCGGGATGAACCGCACGTTTAGGAAATGTCCCTGGCCGTGGGCGGAATATTCGTAGCTGCCGCTGTGGGGCTTGGGTAACTGGGCAATCAGGCTTTTCATGCTGTCGAGGTCCGTCAGGCTTTTTCCGACCCGCGCACCTTCCGGCCCGCCCTCGGCGCCGGTCAGTACCAGCCGGCCGAAGGTGTCGACGAAGTAAACGCTGCGTTGATAGCGCTGCTGGTACTTGTCGATCAGCTTGATGACCGCATCCACGGTCAGCCCCACGCCGGCGGCGCCGATGAAGCGATCGTTGTAGTCGTAGACCTTGTAGTTGATGAAGAAGGTCATGTTGTCTTTGTTGGCCAGGTCCGGGTCGACGTTGATCTCGTACGGATCCTTCATGTCGCGCACCCGGAAGTACCAGGCGTCGCGCGGCTCGTCGATTTTCACCTGCTTGAGCACACCCTTGGCGTGGTAGTAGGTGTGGCTGCTGTTGGAGACGAAGAACGCCGTGTAGGCGCCGTAGTGGGTCATGACCTCGTCGAGATAGCGGGTCATCTGGTCGCTGTCTTTCTCGCCGTTCACCACCCAGTCGCGCATGAAGGTGTCACGGGACATCATCGAGGAAATCAGGATCGGTCTGACGAGGTCTTTCTGGATTTCCGAATACACCGTGTCGGACGTCAGCGGCAGTTCGGTGTTGACGATGTTGTCGCGGATCGACGCCCGCGAGGCGTAGTAGCTGAGCAGCGAGGTGGCGAGGAAGCCTGCGCCGAGGAGGGCGACCAGCGTCAGTACCAGCGAACGTTGGGAGTAAAACGCAGATCTGAGCGGCATTGGCAATTCCGTCGACGGTGGCCCGATGGCAGCATTCTAGTGGCAGTGACGGGGAAAAGGTTGCGGCATATTGGTCTGAAATGAGCCGCCTGTTGCGCCGCTGATCCGAAGGGCGCTGGAAGTTGGCACTCGGTAACGGTTTGCCAGTCAAAACTCTTGTCAGCCGGTCTGTGCCGACTGCTGTCGCAGGTCTTTCAGGAGGCCGTCATGCGTATTTCAAAATGGCTGCGTCGGGTGCTGCTGGGAGCAGTGCTCGGTCTTGGGCTGTCCGGCTGTTACTACTATGGTGGCGGCTACGATGTTTACTCCCCGCCTTACTACTACCCCGGTTACTACTCGCCCTATTACTACGGTGGATATTACGGGCCGCGCTACTACGGTGGCGGCCGCTATTACTACGGCGGCTATGGCTATCGCGGCGGTTACGGACGGGGTTATCACGGCGGTGGATACCACGGCGGCCACCACTAATCAGCGGCTGAATGGCGGCGTTGCGGATGAACAAGATTTCATGAATCACTTGTATCAAGTTGTTACTGAAACGCACCAGATTCGGAAAACGCTGTCAGATATTTCGTCAGTCGCCGAATGAAAGACTGACGCCTGCCAGCGTCGCTGGTGTGGCTACCCGCGGTCCAGGAGGCCGCCATGTATCGCCGAATTCTTCTGCTTGCCGTGATGCTTTTTTCGATTGGCGGTTGCGTCCCTTATTCCTATGGAGATGGCTACTACACCTCAGAGGTCTACACCTCCCAGTCTCCTTCGTACTACAACAGCGGTGGCACTTATTACAGCGGCGGCAGCACCTACTATTCGGCCCCGCGTTACTACCAGCCAGCGCCACGCTATTACCAACCGGCTCCACGTTATTACTCGGCGCCTCGTTACTACCAACCGGCCCCGCGCTACTACGAGAGCCGCCGCTGGCATGGCGATGATCGCGGACGCTGGGATGGCCACCGTCGCGGTGGTTGGGATGATCACCGGGGTCGTGGCGACTATGACCGCCATAGCGGACGCGGCGATCACTGGCGCGGTAACCGCTGGTAACTACCCGCAAAAAAGCGGCGCATTGAGCGCCGCTTTTTTTGTGCCCGGATTTCAGTAACTGGAGAGATCCGCCAACGGGTGCCGCCCCTCCCAGACCTTGTGAAAGTGCGCCTCGACCACCGCATCCGGCACCCGTGTGATGTCCGGCCAATGCCAGTGCGGTTTGTGATCCTTGTCGATCAAACGCGACCGAACCCCTTCGCTGAACTCCGGATGCCGGCAGCAATTGAGGCTCAGGGTGTATTCCATCTGAAAGACTTCGGCCAGCGACAAGTGGCGGGCGCGGACAATCTGTTCCCAGACCAGATGCGCCGTCAGCGGCGAGCCTTCGCTCATGGTTTTCGCCGCCCGGGCAATCAACAGATCGTTGCTGTCCCGTTGCAGGCTGATGGCTTTCCAGGCGCAGGTCACGTCGCTGACATCCAGCAGTTCATCGATCTGCCGACGGCGCGGCAACCACTGCGCTTCCGGCATCTGCGCCACCGCTTCCTGCTGCAACGCCTTGAGCAGGCTGTTGAGTTGCATGGCGGTCTGTTCCTGCCAGTTCAGTTGCAGCAGGCCATCGATCAGTTCCTGCTGCTGTTCGTCGAGCAGGAAGCGGTCGGCCAGATCCAGATCGATCGCATCGCGACCGTTCATGTGCGCGCCGGTCAAACCAAGGAACAGACCGAGCTTGCCCGGCAGGCGTGACAGAAACCAACTGGCGCCGACATCCGGGTACAGGCCGATGCTGATTTCCGGCATCGCCAGACGACTGCTCGGCGTGACGATCCGGATGCTCGCGCCTTGCAGCAGACCCATGCCGCCGCCCAGCACATAACCATGACCCCAGCAGATCAACGGTTTCGGGTAGGTGTGCAGGCTGTAGTCCAGCCGGTATTCAGCGTTGAAAAACTGTGCGGCCAGCGGCGGCACTTCGCCGGGGTGTGCGCGACAGGCCTCCACCAGGCTGCGCACCTCGCCACCGGCACAGAAGGCCTTGGCGCCATTGCCGCGCAGCAGCACGCAGACGATTTGCGGATCCTTGGCCCAGGCGTTCAGTTTGTCGCTCAGGGCATGGATCATTGGCAGGGACAGCGCATTGAGCGACTTTTCGGCATTCAGACTGGCCACGCCGATGCGCGCGCCGTCGGTGCCGGTGAGTTCTTCGAAGTGCAGATTCATCGTGACCTCGATCGGGAATTTGAACGATCAGTATGATCGCTGTGTGGGAAAGTGCCGGATCTGCGTCAGATCAATTGACAAGCGTGGTCGGTTTTCCTAGGGTTCGCCCCATTGTTTTTGCCGGATATGACCATGACTGCTGACGACCGTATCAAACTCGAACCGAGCTGGAAGGAGGCACTGCGTGCCGAATTCGACCAGCCCTACATGGCAGAGTTGCGCACTTTTCTGCAGCAGGAGCGGGCGGCCGGCAAGGAAATCTATCCGCCGGGCCCGATGATTTTCAATGCACTGAACTCGACACCGCTGGACAAGGTGAAAGTGGTCATTCTCGGCCAGGACCCGTACCACGGCCCGGGCCAGGCTCACGGCTTGTGTTTCTCGGTGCAACCGGGCGTGCCGGCGCCGCCGTCGCTGGTCAACATCTATAAAGAGTTGAAACGCGACCTGAACATCGACATTCCCAACCACGGCTACTTGCAGAGCTGGGCCGATCAGGGCGTGTTGATGCTCAACACCACCATGACCGTCGAGCGCGCCAACGCCAATGCGCACAAGGACAAGGGCTGGCAGTTCTTCACTGACCGGATCATCGAAGTGGTCAGCCAGCAGCAACCGCATCTGGTGTTCATGCTTTGGGGCGCGCATGCGCAGAGCAAGCAGAAGCTGATCGATGCCACCAAGCATCTGGTGCTGACGTCGGTGCACCCGTCGCCGCTGTCGGCCTATCGCGGTTTCCTTGGCTGCGGGCACTTCAGCCGAACCAACAAATTCCTCGAGCAGAACGGCGAAGCGCCGATCGAGTGGCGTTTGCCGTCGGTGGTCTGATGCTCTGGGGTGGCGGCTAATCTCGTTCCCACGCTCCGCGTGGGAACGCCTCTATGGACGCTCTGCGTCCGCTTTGGGACGCGGAGCGTCCCGGGCTGCATTCCCACGCAGAGCGTGGGAACGATCAGTAACCGGATCAGGCTTCGGGATTACGGTTCCAGTATTTGAACAAGGGTTCCGCCAGAAACAACACAAACAACAGCCGCATCACCTGCATCGCCGTCACCAGCGGCACCGACAGTTGCAGGGTTTCCGCCGTCAGGCTCATCTCTGCGATCCCGCCGGGCATCATGCCCAGCGTCAACGATCGCAGATCCAGATGCGTCATTGCACTCAGTCCCAACGCCGCCAGCGTCGCGATCAGCATGGTCAGCGCTGTGCCGATCAACGTACGCCCCATGAACGACGGCGCCCGGCGGAAGAACTGGCGGTTGAAGTGACAACCCAGTCCGCTGCCGATCAGCCACTGGCCAATCTGGCTGCCGCCATTGGGCAGACTGATGTGTAAGTCCCAGGCGATGCTAACTGTCGCACTCACCAGCAACGGCCCGAACAGCCAAGGATTGGGTTGACGCAGACGTTGCCAGAGCCAGGCGAGCAAGCCACCCGCCGGAAAAAGAATCGCCAGCCAGCGCCAATCGACGCTGCCAGCATGTGAAATCGGTGTGCCGTCACCCAGCAGATACTTGAACGCCGCCGGCACACACAGCACCACCACCAGCACTCGCAAGCTTTGCCCGGCCGCGACATGGCTGAGCATCGCGCCGTTACGCGCGCCGAGGTTGACCATCTCGCCGGAGCCGCCGGGCATGCTGGAGAAAAACGCTGTGGCGCGGTCTTCGCCGGTGCGGCGCATCAGCCACACGCCGACCACCGCCGACAGGCTGGTGACCAGCGCCCCGAAGAAGATCAGGCCAAAGTGACTCAGCACCTGCTCCATCACCAGCGGGGTGAAGTGCAGGCCGATGCCGATCCCTACGATCCACTGGCCGCACTTGCGGCCGCCAGGGATTTCCGTCAGTTGCCACGGGGTCAGGCAGCGCACCAGGATGATCGCCAGCAACGAGCCGACCATCCACGGCAGCGGCCAGCCGATCTGGCTGGCGATGTAACCGCCCAGCAGACCGACCAGCGGGGTTCCCCACCAGGTTTTGAAGGACCGATCAAACATCGGCCACAGCACGCCGCGCGACTGAACGTTTGCGCCAGATACGCAGCAGCGGCATCAGCAACATGATCGCGGTCAGCACCCAGACGCCGAAGGTGATCGGGCTCGACCAGAGGATTTCCAGCGCACCGTTGGAGATCGACAGTGCACGGCGCAGGTTCTGCTCCATCAGACCACCGAGGATGAACCCCAGCAGAACCGGCGACAGCGGGAAGTCCAGCTTGCGCAGGATGTAGCCGAAGATGCCGATGCCGACCATCAGGAACAGGTCGAACGTGGTTGCATGCACCGCGTACACGCCAATCCCGGTAATGATCGCGATCACCGGCACCAGCGCCCAGTTCGGCACGGCGAGGATGCGGGTGAAGATGCGGATCATCGGGATGTTCAGGATCACCAGCATGATGTTGGCGATGAACAGTGAGGCGATCAGCCCCCAGACGATGTCCGGTTGTTGCTGGAACAACAGCGGGCCCGGGGTGATGTTGTACAGCGACAGCGCGCCGATCATCACCGCCGTGGTGCCCGAGCCCGGTACGCCGAGGGTGAGCATCGGCACCAGCGCGCCGCAAGCGGATGCGCCGATGGCGGTTTCCGGGGCGGCGAGACCGCGCTTGTCACCTTCACCGAATTTGCCGTCGGCACCGGCGATGCGCTTCTCGGTCATGTAGGCCACGGCACTGGCCAACGTCGCGCCGGCGCCCGGCAATACGCCCATGATGAAACCGAGCAGGCCGCAACGGATGTTCACCACGAACACCGACGCCGCTTCCTTGAAGTTGAACATCATCCGCCCGGTGGCTTTCACCGCTTCCTGGCCGCGATGGGTTTTCTCCAGCAGCAGAAGGATTTCGCTGATCGAGAACAGGCCCAGCACCAGCACCACGAACTGAATGCCGTCAGTCAGGTGAATGTTGTCGCCGGTAAAGCGGTACACACCGCTGTTGGCGTCGATGCCGACGCTGGACAGGAACAGACCGATCAACGCCGCAATAAACGTCTTCAGCGGTCGGTCACCGGCCATGCCGCCCAGGCAGACAATTGCGAACACCATCAGTACGAAATATTCCGCGGGCCCGAAGGCAATCGCCCATTTCGCCAGTAACGGGGCGAACAGCACCATGCCGCAGGTGGCGATGAATGCACCGATGAACGAGCTCCATGCCGACAGCGACAACGCGACCCCGGCCAGACCCTGGCGCGCCATCGGGTAGCCGTCGAGGGTGGTCATCACGGTGGAGGCTTCGCCGGGAATGTTCAGCAGGATCGAACTGATCCGGCCGCCGTATTCGCAGCCCAGGTACACCGCCGCCAGCAGGATCAGCGCTGACTCCGGCGGCAGACCCAGGGCGAAGGCGATCGGAATCAGCAGTGCCACACCGTTGATCGGGCCCAGGCCCGGCAACAGCCCGACCACGGTGCCGATCAGCGTGCCGGTCAGCGCCGTGACCAGGTTGTACGGGCTCAGCGCGACGCCGAAGCCCTGTCCCAAATATCCGAGCGTATCCATATCAGTTCTCCAGAACGTCGAGCAGGCCGAGGGGCAGCGGTACGTCCATCAGACGGTCGAACAGCAGGTACAGACCGATGGCCATCAGCGTGGTCACCACGATGCTGGGCAACCAGCGGCCGCCGTACAGGCGCGCCATCGGGATGCCGATCAGGCAACTGCTGAGGATGAAACCCAGCGGCTCGAACAGACCGGCGAACACCAGCAGCAACAGCACGCAGGTGCCGATCTTGGTCAGGGTTTCGCGGTCCAGCGGTGGCTCGTCTTCACTGTGTTTGATCGGTGCCGGGCGAAACACCATGTACAGCAGCGCCAGGCTCATCAGGCCGAGCATCAGCAGAGGAAATGCCCGCGGGCCGACCGGTTCGTAGGAAAACGCAGCCTGATAAGGCCAGGCCATCAGTGCCAGGCCGGCACAGGACAGCAGCAACACCGAGGCAAAAATGCGTTGAATCAGCATGAGGAACTCCTGGGCCATGACCTCGATGCGCGAGGCCATGACCGCTAGACAGAGACGATCACTGGATCAGGCCGAACTCTTTGGCCAGCACTTTGTAGTCCGCGACTTGCTTCTTCACGTAGGTGTCCAGCTCCGGGCCGGTCATGGCGAACGGGAAGAGTTCACGCTGATCACGCAGCTTGGCGAAGTCCTCGGAGGCCAGCAGTTTGTCGAAGGCGTCCTTCCACCAGGCGTAGTCTTCGTCGCTGACTTTCGGCCCGAGGTAGAAACCGCGAACCACCGGCCAGACGATGTCGTAGCCTTGTTCCCTGGCGGTCGGGATGCCTTTCATTTCCGGCTCGTCGAGGCGGTTTTCGGCGAAGACTGCCAGCAGGCGCATGTCACCGCTCTGGATGTGCGGCATGGAGTCGGAGATGTCGGTGCTGCCAACCTGGATGTGGCCACCGAGCAGGGCGGTGGCAATCTCGCCGCCACCTTCGAGGGCGACGTAACGCAGGTCGCGCGGGTTGATCCCGGCGGCTTTGGCGATCAACGCCGTCTGCATCCAGTCCTGGCTACCAACGGTGCCGCCGGAACCGATCACCACTTTGCTCGGATCTTTCTTCAGCGCCTGTACCAGATCGTCGAGGTTCTTGTAGGGCGAATCGCTTTTCACCGCGATGGCACCGTAACTGGTGCCGACTGCCGCGAGCCAGCGCACGTTGCTTTCATCGAAGCGGCCGAACTTGCCTTGCGCCAGGTTCAGCAGTGAACCGCTGGACCACGCCACCAGCGTGCCCGCATCCGCCGGACGCTGGGCCACCACCGCGTTGTACGCCACTGCGCCGACGCCGCCGGGCATGTAGGTCACGCGCATCGGTTTGGTCAGCAGTTTTTCGTTGACCAGCGCGCTTTGCGCCAGTTTGCAGGTCAGGTCGAAACCGCCGCCGGGGGAGGCCGGGGCGATGCATTCCGGGCGCTTGGGTTCGGCCATCAGTTGGCCGGCGAACAGCATGACGCCAGCGGCTAGAGCAACTTTACGCAGTGATAAGTTCATCTATGTCTCCTTGGGAGTTGTTGTTATGGACGTACTGAATTACCAAAGGGCAACGCTATAGCTCACCAGCAGACGCACTTCATCGGCATCGCGAGCGGAGTAGTTGGAACGGTAAGTGGCATTACGCAAACGCACGGCAACGTCCTTCAGGGCGCCGCTTTGTACTACATATTTGATCTCGGTGTTGCGCTCCCACTCTTTGCCTTCGTCACCGTTCTTGAGCTTGATGTTGTCACCGCTCAAGTAGCGGCTCATGAAGCTCAGGCCGGGGATGCCGAGTTTGGCGAAGTCGAAATCGTAGCGCGCCTGCCAGGAGCGTTCTTCGGCGCCGGCGAAGTCGTTGATCTGCACGAAGTTGACCAGGTACGGGTCGCTGCCATCGACATACGGGAACGCGCTGTCGCCGGACATGTGCTGATAACCGGCGGTGAACTTGTGGCCGCTCAGCGCATAGCTGACCAGACCGTTGAGCGAGCGGTTGTCGATCTCGCCGCCGCGGGCTGCACCTTGATCGTCACTGACGGCGAAGCGCAGGTCGGTGGCGAAAGTGCCCGGGCCCATCGGCCGCGACGCGACCAGCCCGAAGAAGTGTTGGTTGTAGACTTCGTCGAGTTGGGCGAAGTGGTAACTGCCGGTGATCTTGTCGGTGAACTTGTAGTCCACGCCGCCAAAGTCGAAGTGCTTGCCGGCAACGGTGCCAGCAAAACGGCCGTTCTTGTTGTTGAGGGCAATGTCCTCGAAATCGGTGCTGTCGCGGTCCTTGGCCTTGTCCAGGCGACCGCCGGTGAAGGTCAGGTTCTTGATCTCCTTGGAGGTCAGCAAGCCGCCTTCGAAGGTCTGCGGCAGGATGCGCCCGTCGTTCGGCTTGAGGATCGGCAGTTCCGGAATCAGGCTGCCGATCTTCAGTTCGGTGGCGGAGATCTTCACTTTGCCGGTCAGGCCGACCTTGGAGTATTCGTCCGCCGCGCGCCCGTCATCGTGGGTCGGCAGCAGGCCGGTGCCGGTGCGGTCCGGGCTCGAATCGAGCTTGACCCCCAGCATCCCCAGCGCATCGACACCAAACCCCACGGTGCCGTCGGTGTAGCCCGATTGCAGATTGAGCATGAAACCCTGTGCCCATTCGTCGCGCTTGGACTGCTGGGCACTGGTGCCATCGCGAAAGTCGCGGTTGAAATACATGTTGCGGGTTTCGAAGGTGGCGGAACTGTCTTCGATGAAATCGGCGTAGCTCATCGGCGCGAAACCGGCGAGGGCGGCGGCACTGGCAAGGGCGGTGTGGCTGAAACGGGAAGGACGAACAGGCGTAAGAGCCTTGGTCTGCAAGGACGGCATGCGAGGTGTACTCCGTTTATTGTTCTTATTGGTCGAAAACGCTTCGAGGCGTTTTTCTTATCGCTGTGTGGCATCAGCGACGGCAGTCGGAACTGTCCGTGGGCCGACTCTAACGGCCTAACCTTTCGCTAACCTTTCAGCTGACTTTCCCGGATTTCGGGCTTCACAGCGGCGGTTGCGGCTGTAAACTCCGCGGCAAAGAATGGCGTCGGCCATCCCTGAATGAGGTAGAGATCCATGCGTGTTCTGCTCGTCGAAGACCATTTGCCACTGGCCGAAAGTGTCGCCCAGGCGCTCAAGAGCACCGGTCTGACCGTGGACGTGTTGCACGACGGCGTGGCCGCTGACCTGGCCTTGGGCAGCGAGGAGTACGCGATGGCGATCCTCGATGTCGGCCTGCCGCGCATGGACGGATTTGAAGTGCTGGCGCGTCTGCGGGCCCGGGGCAAGAACCTGCCGGTGCTGATGCTCACGGCCCGCAGCGACGTCAAGGATCGGGTCCATGGGCTCAACCTCGGTGCCGACGATTATCTGGCCAAACCGTTCGAGCTGACCGAGCTTGAGGCGCGGGTCAAAGCCCTGCTGCGCCGCAGTGTGCTCGGCGGCGAACGGCAGCAGCGTTGTGGGGTACTGGCTTACGATCTGGATACCCGGCGCTTCACCCTCGGCGAAGAACTGCTGACGCTGACCTCCCGCGAGCAAGCGGTGCTTGAAGCGCTGATCGCGCGCCCGGGCCGGGTGATGAGCAAGGAACAACTGGCGTCGCAAGTGTTCGGTCTCGACGAAGAGGCTAGTCCCGACGCCATCGAAATCTACGTGCATCGCCTGCGCAAGAAACTCGACGGCCAACCGGTGGCCATCGTGACCTTCCGCGGTCTTGGCTACTTGCTGGAAAGCCGCGATGCATAAGCCCAGCAGCCTGCGCTGGCGGTTGTTGTGGAACCTCGCGCTGTTGCTGGTGGTGTTGATGCTGGCCAGCGGCTTGAGCGCTTACTGGAACGGTCGCGAAGCTGCCGACACCGCTTATGACCGCACCTTGCTGGCGTCGGCGCGGACCATCGCCGCCGGCCTCTCGCAGCGAGACGGCAGCCTCAGCGCCGACGTGCCTTACGTGGCCCTCGACACCTTCGCCTACGACAGCGCGGGACGCATCTATTACCAGGTCAACGATATCCATCAGAAGCTGATTTCCGGTTACGAAAACCTGCCGGGCCCACCGCCGGGAACACCGAGAACCGACAGCTACCCGGCGCTCGCGCGTTTTTACAACGCCACGTATCAGGGCCAGAACGTGCGCGTCGTCAGTCTGTTGAAAGCCGTGACCGAGCCGAACATGAACGGCATGGCGGAAATCCGTGTCGCCGAAACCGACGAAGCACGCGTCAGCATGGCCCGCAGTCTGGCGGCCGACACCTTGCTGCGATTGGGCATGTTGGCGATTGGCGCATTGTTGCTGGTGTGGTTTGCGGTCAGCGCGGCGTTGCGTCCGATCGAGCGTTTGCGCACCGCGGTCGAAGAGCGTCAGCCCGACGATCTGCGGCCCTTGCCGTTGGTGGAGGTGCAGCACGAATTGTGGCCGTTGGTGCGGGCGCTCAATCACTTCACCGAGCGCTTGCGCGGGCAGTTCGAGCGTCAGGCGCAATTCATCGCCGATGCGGCCCACGAACTGCGCACGCCGCTGGCGGCGCTCAAGGCGCGACTTGAGTTGGGCCTGCGCTCAAACGAGCCGCAGACCTGGCGCGACACGCTGGAATCTTCGGCGCAAAGCACCGATCGGCTGACCCACCTGGCCAACCAGTTACTGTCGCTGGCCCGGGTGGAAAACGGCGCCCGGGCGATTGCCGAAGGCGGCGCGCAGTTGCTTGATCTGAGCCAATTGGCCCGGGAGCTGGGCATGGCCATGGCGCCGCTGGCCCATGCTCGCGGCGTGGCGTTGGCGCTGGAAGCGGACGAACCGGTCTGGCTGCGCGGCGAGCCGACATTGCTCAACGAACTGTTGAGCAATCTGGTGGACAACGCGCTGGCGCACACGCCGTCGGGCGGTAACGTGATCTTGCGGGTGCTGTCGCCGGCAGTGCTGGAGGTTGAAGACGACGGTCCGGGCATTCCGCAGGATGAGCGTGACCGGGTGTTCGAGCGTTTCTACCGACGCAACCAGCAGGTCGCCGGTTCCGGGCTGGGGCTGGCGATTGTCGGGGAAATCTGCCGCGCGCATCTGGCGCAGATCACGCTGCACGATGGCGAGCAGGCGGGGTTGAAGGTGCGGGTGAGCTTTATTGCCGGCTAAGGATCAGTAAAACATCGACCGCGATTCTTCCAGGTCGGCACACAGCACTTTGTTGTCAGGATCGATCCCCAGTTTGCGGAAGGCCGGCACACTGAAAGGGTCGATGCGGGCGAGGGGGTGGTCAGTGTCCTTGTGGCAATACAGGCTGGCCACTTGCACCAGATCCACGTAATCGATCTGCGACGAATCGCGTTTCAGATCCTGATACAGCCCCGGCAACTCCACCAGCCGCTCGGGGAATTCCCAGACCCGCAGCAATTTGTCGCCCAGCAGCGGATGAATGTGGTCGATCACATGGTTGAGGCTGACCGGGTCGGACAGCAATTCGTAGTGGTCTTCGGCATAGGTCAGGATTGGCAGCACACCGATCTGGTGCACCAGTCCGCCCAGCGCGGCCTGATCAGGCTTGAGCTGGGTATAGCGGCGGCACAGTGCGTAGCTGACCCCGGCGATTTCCAGGCTCTTGCGCCAGACTTCGCGCATCTTCTGTTCGACCACGTCGGAGCGGGCGTGGAAGATCTGCTCCATCACCAGACCGATCGCCAGGTTGCTGCTGTAGTTGACGCCCAGCCGGGTGATCGCGGTGTGCAGGTCGGTGACTTCCTGGGTCGCGCGCAGCAACGGGCTGTTGACCACTTTGATCAGGCGCGCCGACAGCGCCGTGTCACGGCCGATCACTTTGCTCAGGTCGCTGACGCTGATATCCGGGTCTTCAGCGGCCTTGCGAATCTGCAGGGCCACTTCCGGTAACGTTGGCAGAACCAGGTCATCGTTATCGATGGCCTCAACCAAATCCTGTTGGACCTTATCCGCCAGCTCACTCATGTCGTTTCTCTAGGGTGTTGCACAAATACTGCGATCAACGCTGGATTTCGCGGTCGCGATCCAGTTCGTAAGGCAGGTCGAGCAAGTGCAGCGTCGGACCTTCGGCCGTGCCCAGATGCAAATCGCCCGCTTCGGCAGCTTCGGCCTGCAACACCGCCAGCAGTTCAATATTTTTCTCGGCGCGGGCGGCCAGCACCACTTCGCCGATGGAGCTGCCGTGGCTCGGGGCGAACAGCGGGGTGCCCGGCTCCGGCAATTCGCTGGCGTCCAGTTGCACGCGGTACAGGCGACGCTTGAGCTTGCCCAGGTATTGCATGCGCGCAACGATTTCCTGGCCGGTGTAGCAGCCTTTCTTGAAACTCACGCCGCCGACGGCTTGCAGGTTGAGCATCTGCGGGATGAACAGCTCACGGGTGCTCGGCATGACTTGACCGATACCGGCGCGGATCTGGCCCAGCAGCCATTGATTGAGTTCGGCTTCGCTCAGTTGTGCGGACAGCTTGCCTTTGATGCTGTCGGACTGATCGGCCGGCACCCAGAGTTCGGCACGGTTCGGGGAGACGCGAATGGCGATCAGGCCTTCGTGGCGGGCCACGCTGTCGGTTTCTGCCGGCAGTTCCAGACCCAGGCTGCTCAGGGCAGCATCGCCATGATCGAGGCCGAAGCGCACCCAGGAGGCGCTTTCGTCGGTCAGTTTCGATTTGGAGAACACCGCGTACTTTTTCAGATCCGCCAGTTGCGGCTCCAGCAGCTCGCCGGCCATGGCCAGCAGCACGCCGTCGCCTTCAAGCACGATGCGGAAACTCGACTGCATCCGGCCTTTCTGCGTGCAGCGGGCACCGAGGCTGGCCTGGGTATCATTCAAGTAATTGATGTTGCAGGTCAGCTGGCCTTGCAGGAATTTGCCGGCATCCGCGCCGCGAACCGCGAGAACGCCTTCATGAGACAGGGTGCAGAAAAAAGCAGAATCGGCCATGGGTCATCGCAGGGTAAATAGACTGGGGCACATCATAAGGGGGTGGTGTTGAAATGGGTAGTTCATAAAGGATCGGTGGTGCCCGACCAAAGCCGACTGTTCGCCCCGTGTCGGGGCTGTATACTTGCCGCCTATTTGAGGAGGGCTCCATGGTCGAACAAGTTGAACTGAATCGCCTCTTTTGGCACAGCCGTCGCGGCATGCTTGAACTTGACGTGCTGCTGGTGCCGTTCGTGAAAGAGGTCTACGCGAATCTGAACGAGGTGGATCGCGCGCTGTATGTCCGCCTGCTCGAGTGCGAGGATCAGGACATGTTCGGCTGGTTCATGGAGCGCAGCGAGTCTGAAGACCCCGAGCTGCAACGCATGGTTCGCATGATTCTGGATCGTGTCCAGCCCAAGTAACACGTTCGAATGCCGCTGGCAGGCCTCACGGCAATTGCTGGCGGCGTATCTCCTGGCCCAGGCGTTCGCCCTGTGCGCTCTGTTTCTGCTTGTCCTGCCTTTCTGGGTCAGTCTGCTTGGGGCGGTAGCCTGTCTGAGCCATGCCGCATGGGTGTTGCCCCGCCAGATTCTGTTGAGTCATCCCAAGGCTTTCTGCGGATTGCGTCGTGACGCCGATGGCTGGCAGCTGTGGAATCAGGCCGATGGCTGGCACCCGGTGCAGTTGCGCCCGGACAGCCTGGCGCTGCCATTGATCGTGGTTTTGCGCTTTCGATTGCGTGGGGAGTGGCGGGTCAGGTCGATCTGCGTGCCCCGGGACTCGCAGGCGGCGGATTTGCATCGACGCCTGCGAGTACGCCTCAAGTTCAGCCGGCGTAGGTGGGCGGCACCAGAATAGTGTCGAGGGCTTCGGGCAGCAGATCCGGGTAGTCGAGGGTGTAATGCAGGCCTCGGCTCTCTTTGCGCTCCATGGCTGAGCGGATCATCAATTCCGCCACTTGCGCCAGGTTGCGCAGCTCGATCAGGTCGCGACTGACTTTATAGTTGCTGTAGAACTCGTCGATTTCGTCCAGCAACAGACGCACGCGATGTTGTGCGCGTTGCAGGCGTTTGTTGGTGCGCACGATGCCGACGTAGTCCCACATGAAGCGCCGCAGCTCGTCCCAGTTGTGCGCGATGATCACGTCTTCGTCGGAGTCGGTCACCTGACTTGCGTCCCAGGCGGGCAGGGCGCGGGGGATGCCGATATCGGACAACTGCTCGAGAATGTCCGCGGCTGCGGAACGGGCATAGACGAAGCATTCCAGCAGCGAGTTGCTGGCCATGCGGTTGGCGCCGTGCAGGCCGGTGAAGCTGGTTTCGCCGATGGCGTACAGCCCGGGCACGTCGGTGCGGCCCTGTTGGTCGACCATCACGCCGCCGCAGGTATAGTGCGCCGCCGGAACAACCGGGATCGGTTGCTTGGTGATGTCGATGCCGAATCCGAGGCAACGCTCGTAAACCGTCGGGAAGTGCGTCTTGATGAACGCTTCGGGTTTGTGGCTGATGTCGAGATACACGCAATCGACACCCAGGCGCTTCATCTCATGGTCGATGGCCCGAGCGACGATGTCCCGTGGCGCCAGTTCGGCGCGCGGGTCGAAACGCTGCATGAAGCGCTCGCCGTTCGGCAGTTTCAAATGCGCGCCTTCGCCGCGCAGGGCTTCGGTGATCAGGAAACTCTTGGCCTGCGGGTGATACAGGCAAGTGGGGTGGAACTGATTGAACTCCAGGTTCGCCACCCGGCAGCCAGAACGCCAGGCCATGGCGATGCCATCACCGCAGGCGCCGTCAGGGTTGCTGGTATAGAGGTAGACCTTGGCGGCGCCGCCAGAAGCCAGTATCACGAACCGGGCGCCGTAGGTGTCGACTTCGCCGGTCTTGCGGTTGAGCACGTAGGCGCCGAGGCAGCGGTCGCCGTCCAGTCCCAGGCGTCGTTCGGTGATCAGATCGACGGCGACGCGCTGTTCCAGCAGCTCGATGTTCGGGCGTTGTTTGGCTTGGGTCAGCAAGGTTGTGAAGATCGCAGCACCGGTGGCATCGGCGGCGTGAATGATGCGGCGGTGGCTGTGGCCGCCTTCGCGGGTGAGATGGAACTCGAAGCCGCCATCTTCTGTGCCGGACTGCTCATCTCGGGTGAACGGCACGCCCTGGTCAATCAGCCACTGGATCGCCTCTTTGCTGTGCTCGACAGTGAAACGTACCGCGTCTTCATGGCACAGGCCGCCACCGGCATTGAGCGTGTCGTCGACGTGGGATTCGACAGTGTCGGTGTCATCCAGCACGGCCGCGACGCCACCCTGGGCCCAATAAGTCGAACCGTTGGCGAGATCGCCCTTGCTCAATACGGCGATGCGCAAGTGACCGGGCAGGGTCAGCGCGAGACTCAAACCGGCAGCGCCGCTGCCAATCACCAGAACATCGTGTTGAAACTGTTGGCTCATTTCAGGATTCCGCTCAAAGCGACCCGGGTCGGGGTTGGCGCAAGACAGGCGGATGGGCGAGTCGAGACAGCCACACAGCCCACTAGTATATAGAGGGGTGGGGCGGCACAATAGCCGGGCCGATATGGCATTGTGAAACTACCGTGACGGAAAAATACGGACGCTTTGTCGGATGTTTTTTTCGCCGGTTTTGGGAAAAAGCGACTGTATCGCAGATGAAACACGCTTTTTCCGCTCACGGTTGCCCAATGTCGGCGTGGCGCGTCTATAAATATTTGGAACTTTTGCCAGAGGGCCAAGATCAATAGACAGTTGCCCGAAACAAGGGACAGTGTCGGCTTCAATGCGGAACCTGCGGTTGGGTTCTAGCCGGCGAGCCGATTAAAAGATTATTCGCGCAGCCGGTTTATCCCGCGCTGCGTTTTTCGTGCGTGCCAAATCAGAGCCCGCAGGAAACTTGCTTGGAGGGGGAGAACTTTTGCGAAAAGCCCGAGTCTATGTTTGCAAGTCCGGTCGTTTAGTCATGCAAGCTTCCTCCGAGTTTATCGAGGAGTGTTCATGCTAACCCAGGAAGAGGATCAGCAGCTGGTCGAGCGCGTTCAGCGCGGTGACAAGCGAGCTTTCGATCTGCTCGTGTTGAAGTATCAACACAAAATTCTCGGGTTGATCGTGCGTTTCGTGCACGACACCCATGAAGCCCAGGATGTTGCTCAAGAAGCCTTTATCAAGGCTTACCGGGCACTAGGAAATTTCCGCGGAGACAGTGCGTTTTATACGTGGCTTTACCGCATCGCCATCAACACGGCGAAAAACTATCTGGTTTCACGCGGCCGCCGGCCGCCGGATAGCGATGTCAGTTCCGAAGATGCAGAGTTCTATGACGGCGATCACGGCCTGAAGGATCTCGAATCTCCCGAACGCGCATTGCTGCGGGATGAGATCGAAGGCACCGTCCATCGAACCATTCAGCAACTGCCAGAGGATTTGCGCACGGCTTTAACTTTGCGCGAATTCGACGGTCTGAGTTACGAGGACATCGCGAGCGTCATGCAATGTCCGGTTGGTACCGTGCGCTCCCGGATTTTCCGCGCCCGGGAGGCCATCGATAAAGCCCTGCAGCCGTTGTTGCAGGAAAACTAAAGACAGCGGCGACAGCCAAGAGAGGAACGCCATGAGTCGTGAAGCCCTGCAGGAATCGCTGTCCGCAGTGATGGATAACGAAGCGGACGAACTGGAATTGCGTCGGGTGCTCAATGCACTGGACGATGTTGAAACCCGTGAAACCTGGGCTCGTTATCAGATCGCTCGGGCAGCCATGCACAAGGATCTGCTGCTTCCACGCCTGGATCTCGCTGCGGCAGTGTCTGCTGCGCTGGAAGACGAAGCCACTCCAGCCAAAGTGTCCCGCGGTCCATGGCGCAGCCTGGGTCGTCTGGCCGTTGCAGCCTCGGTGACCGTTGCCGTTCTGGCGGGTGTTCGTCTGTATAACCACGACGAAATTGCCGGTGTTGAACTGGCGCAGCAATCCAATCAGCCTGCATTGGCCGTTCCTCAAGTCAAAGGCCCGGCTGTATTGGCAGGCTACAATGAGAGTTCGGAAGCCACCGGCCCTATGGCCAATGGTGTGCTGCAAGGCCAGCCAGGCTGGCACGATCAGCGTCTACCAGGTTACCTGCGCCAACACGCTCAACAAGCTGCGCTGAAAGGTACTGAAAGCGCATTGCCTTACGCGCGTGCAGCAAGTCTGGAAAACCGTTAAGGAGGATCATGCGCGCCATACCTCTACTTTCGCTTCTGCTCAGTGGCTGGTTCATCGTTCCAGCCCACGCCGATGAGGCCCAGGATTGGCTGACCCGTCTGGGCCAGGCCGAGCAGCAGCAAAGCTTTCACGGCACATTCGTTTACGAGCGTAACGGTAGTTTCTCTACCCATAACATCTGGCATCGTGTCCAGAATGGTCAGGTCCGCGAGCGTTTGCTTCAGCTCGACGGCTCGGCTCAGGAAGTCGTGCGCGTTGATGGGCATACTCAATGCGTCAGCGGCACCCTGATTGCGGGACTGGGGGACTCTCCCAGCTCTGCCGCTCGTCCTCTTGATCCTCAAAAGCTGAAGAATTGGTATGACCTTGCCGTCATCGGCAAGTCGCGTGTGGCCGGGCGTGAGGCGGTGATCGTGTCGCTGACGCCACGCGATCAGCATCGCTATGGATTCGAGCTGCATCTGGACAAGGAAACGGGCTTGCCGCTCAAGTCGTTGCTGCTCAACGACAACGGGCAATTGCTTGAAAGGTTCCAGTTCACTCGACTGGAGACTTCTGAAGTTCCGTCCGATAAGGATCTTCAAGCCGATTCCGATTGCAAGCCTGTGAACCTTGAAGGCGACAAGGCTTCTGCCGTCAAGACCGCTCAGGTCTGGCGCTCTGACTGGCTGCCTCCTGGCTTTGAACTCACCAGCAGTTCTTCGCACAAGGATCCCGAGACCAAGACGCAGGTCAACAGCCTACTGTATGACGATGGTCTGGCGCGATTCTCTGTATTCCTCGAGCCGCTGAACGGTGCAACCGTCACCGATACCCGGACTCAGTTGGGCCCTACCGTTGCCGTATCCCGTCGCTTGACCACGCCTCAAGGTGAAGTGATGGTGACGGTTGTCGGCGAGATTCCAATCGGCACCGCTGAGCGGATTGCCTTGTCGATACGCAATGATGGCGCTGCAACCAGCAAGCAGTGAGCTGATTCCAGCTGTTTCCACCTCGTTTTCGAGACGTGAAATGTTTGCTGAGCATTTTCATTTGCAAATAATCCGAAAATTTTTTATAGGTCAGAGCCTCACGGCTCTGGCCTTGTTTTGTTGTTCCCGGAACAAAAATGCCGGCCTGTAGTTCCCGGTGTTCCTTGCTCCATATCGCTTAACCCTGCTCGTCGTAACGGGAGCTGTATGTCGATACCAAGCTTGAAGTCTTATCTCTCCATCGTCGCCACCGTGCTGGTGCTCGGTCAGGCTGTTCCTGCAGCCCAGGCGGCTGAAGCGGCCAGCCCGGCCAACCTGCCGGATTTCACCCAGTTGGTCGAACAGGCCTCGCCTGCGGTGGTGAACATCAGTACCACGCAAAAGCTGCCGGATCGCAAAGTGAACCAGCAGATGCCAGACCTGGAAGGCTTGCCGCCGATGCTGCGCGAGTTCTTCGAGCGCGGGATGCCGCCACAACAACGTTCTCCGCGTGGTGATCGCCAGCGTGAGGCGCAATCGTTGGGATCGGGCTTCATCATCTCGCCGGATGGCTACATCCTGACCAACAACCACGTGATTGCCGACGCCGACGAAATCCTCGTTCGTCTGGCGGATCGCAGTGAAATGAAAGCCAAGCTGATCGGCACCGACCCACGCTCCGACGTGGCCCTGCTGAAAATCGAAGGCAAGGATCTGCCAGTACTCAAACTCGGCAAATCCCAGGATCTGAAAGCCGGCCAGTGGGTCGTGGCGATCGGCTCGCCGTTCGGCTTCGATCACACGGTGACCCAAGGCATTGTCAGCGCCGTTGGCCGCAGCCTGCCAAACGAAAACTATGTGCCGTTCATTCAGACCGACGTGCCGATCAACCCGGGCAACTCCGGTGGTCCGCTGTTCAACCTGAACGGTGAAGTGGTGGGGATCAACTCGCAGATCTACACCCGTTCCGGTGGCTTCATGGGCGTTTCGTTCGCCATTCCGATCGACGTTGCCATGGACGTATCCAACCAGTTGAAAAGCGGTGGCAAAGTCAGCCGTGGCTGGCTGGGTGTGGTCATTCAGGAAGTGAACAAGGATCTGGCCGAGTCGTTCGGTCTGGAAAAACCGGCCGGTGCGCTGGTGGCGCAGATCCAGGATGACGGTCCGGCTGCCAAGGGCGGGCTGCAAGTGGGCGACGTGATCCTGAGCATGAACGGTCAACCGATCGTCATGTCCGCTGACCTGCCTCATCTGGTCGGCGCGCTGAAGGCTGGCGCCAAGGCCAATCTGGAAGTGATCCGTGAAGGCAAGCGCAAGAATGTCGAGCTGACCGTCGGCGCGATTCCTGACGAAGACAAGGAGCTGGATGCCCTGCCGAAGTCCGGTGTCGAGACCAACAGCAATCGTCTGGGTGTTTCGGTCGCTGAACTGTCTGCCGAGCAGAAGAAAACCTACGACCTCAAGGGTGGTGTGGTGATCAAGGAGGTGCAGGACGGTCCTGCCGCCCTGATCGGCCTGCAGCCAGGCGATATCATCACTCACCTGAACAACCAGGCCATTGGTTCGGCCAAGGAGTTCTCCGAGATCGCCAAGGCACTGCCGAAGAATCGCTCCGTGTCGATGCGGGTTCTGCGTCAGGGTCGTGCCAGCTTCATCACGTTCAAGCTGGCTGAATGATTCAATAGCGGTTGAGTAAAAGAAAACCGCCTCGAAAGAGGCGGTTTTTTTGTGTCCGGCGTTTTTCCTGGATCAGGCTTATCCCATCATGTCCTTGATCATGCGTTCCTGCTCCATCAGCTCGCGCTGACGCGCATCGATACGCGACGAAAGCGGGAAGTTGCTGCCAGCCTTGCGTTTGGCGAAGTCCAGTTGCTGGATGGCCTGACGATAGTCGCCAACCAGCGCGAAGTACTCGGCGCGAGCTTGATGCAGGCCGATGATATTGCCCGACAGACCGCGCGTTTCAGCCACCTGATACCAGACGTCCGGATCGTCCGGGCGTGATTTGAGCAGACCTTCGAGGGCTTTTTCCGCATCGGCGGTGCGATTCTGTTTCAGTAACAGATCGACTCGCACCTGATTCAACGGGTAGTTGCCCGGATACTGCGTCAGCATGCGGTCGACCCGCGACTGCGCCTCCGCCAGGCGATTGTTGGTGATATCCAGATCGACCTGCGCGAGATTGAAGATGATCTCGTTTGGCGATCTCTCCAGCAGTTGCTTGAGATTCTCCCGTGCCTCATTCAACTGGCCGCCCTTGATCTGGGCAATCGCCAGACCATAACGAGCCACGTCGTTTTTCGGGTTTTCATCCAGCTGTGCGCGGAAACGCTTGGCACCAAGGCCCGGGGTTTCCTCGTAGATCAGTTGCACCCGCGCGCGAATCAGTTGATAGCGCACGCTGTCTTCGATCCCGCCGGGTTTGGCCTGCTCGGCACGGTTGCGGGTGTCAGCGATCCGCGATTCGGTCACCGGGTGAGTCAGCAGGAATTCTGGCGGCTTGGCGTCGTAGCGGTACTGGCGCATCAGGCGTTCGAACATGGTCGGCATGGAGCGCGGGTCGTAGCCGGCCTTCTCTAGGTTGAGAATGCCGATGCGGTCGGCTTCCTGTTCGTTCTGGCGCGAGAAGGTCCGTTGCGACTGGATCGCCGCCGCCTGGGTGCCGGCGATGGTCGCGATCCCGGCCTCGCCACCACCGGCGGCCGCAATGACGATCCCGGCCAGCAACGCGGCCATCATCGGCACCTGCATCCGCTGGGACGCCTCGACGCCTCGGGCGAAGTGACGTTGGGACAAGTGAGCCAGTTCGTGAGCCAGTACCGAGGCATATTCACCTTCGGTCTGGGCATTGAGGAACAGACCGCCGTTGACCCCGACAATCCCGCCCGGTGCCGCGAAGGCGTTGAGTTGCGGGCTGTTGATCAGGATGAATTCCAGGCGTCGGTCGTTGACCTGGCTGGTTTCCACCAGTTTATAGACGCTGGACTCGACGTAGTCCTTGAGCTGTGGATCGTTGAGCTGTGAAACCTGGCTGCGCAGCAGCGCCAACCACGCGCGGCCCAGTTGGTATTCCTGTTGTGGCGAGACGATGGCAGAACTGGCGTCACCGAGTGACGGCAGGTCGTCGGCAAAGCCCGGTGAGGCGAGCAAGCAAGCGAGCGTCAGCAGGGTAGGGCGCAAAAATGTCATGCACAAAGCCTTAGTCGACAAAGACCTTACTGTAGCCGGACACCGGGCTTGCGACCAGATATTCTAGGCAGCCTGACCCTCTGAACCGGAGTAACGCATGACCGACGCTGTAGCCCATGACTGTGAACTGGACGCCAGCGGCCTGAATTGCCCGTTGCCGTTGCTCAAGGCCAAGATGGAACTGAACAAGCTGCCCAGCGGCGCGGTACTCAAGGTGATCGCCACTGACGCCGGCTCGCAACGCGACTTCCGCACCTTTGCCCGGTTGGCCGGTCATACGCTGCTGCGTGAAGAAGACGAGGCGGGCGTCTACCGTTACTGGTTGAAAAAAGCCTGAAACCGACAGCGTAAAAGACCTAAGGATTATTGATGTTCAAAGTGTTACGCGACTGGATTCAGCGCTACTTTTCCGATGAGGAAGCCGTGGTGCTGGCGGTGTTGTTGTTTCTCGCCTTCACCGCCGTGCTTACCCTTGGCGGAATGCTCGCGCCCGTGTTGGCGGGGATGGTGCTGGCGTACCTGATGCAGGGGCTGGTGGTCACCCTTGAGCGCCTGCGCATGCCGGGCGGCGCAGCGGTGGGTCTAGTGTTTGCGCTGTTCATGGGCGTGCTGATGCTGTTCATCGTCGTGGTGTTGCCGCTGCTCTGGCATCAATTGATCACGCTGTTCAACGAGCTACCGGGCATGCTCGCCAAGTGGCAATCGCTGTTGTTGCTGCTGCCGGAGCGCTATCCACATCTGGTGTCCGACGAGCAGGTGCTGCAAGCCATCGAAGCCGCGCGCGGCGAGATCGGCAAATTCGGCCAGTGGGCGCTGACGTTCTCGTTGTCGAGCCTGCCGCTGCTGGTGAACATCATGATTTACCTGGTCCTGGTGCCGATCCTGGTGTTCTTCTTCCTCAAGGATCGGGTGATGATCGGCGAGTGGGTGCGCGGCTATTTGCCGCGTGAGCGGGCGCTGATCACCCGGGTTGCCGAGGAAATGAACCGACAGATCGCCAACTACATTCGTGGCAAGGTCATCGAAATCGTGATCTGTGGCGGGGTGACCTACATCGCCTTCGTCGCCCTCGGGCTGAACTACGCGGCGCTGCTGGCGTTACTGGTGGGCGTGTCGGTGGTGGTGCCGTATGTCGGGGCGGTGGTGGTGACTGTGCCGGTGATGTTGATTGCGCTGTTCCAGTGGGGCTGGAGCGATCAGTTCATCTATTTGATGGCGGTCTACGGGATCATCCAGACGCTGGACGGCAACGTGCTGGTGCCGTTGCTGTTTTCCGAAGCGGTCAACTTGCACCCGGTGGCGATCATCTGCGCGGTGCTGTTGTTCGGCGGGTTGTGGGGTTTCTGGGGTGTGTTCTTCGCGATTCCGCTGGCGACGCTGTTCAAGGCTGTGCTGGATGCGTGGCCGCGCAAGGAGCCGGTGGTGGCGCCGCTACTCTGAAAGCGATTCGGCGCCCGCCAGGGCGCCGAAAGGATCAGGCCTTGTTCAGCGCCTGAGCAGCAGCCAAAACTGCATCAACGTGGCCCGGCACCTTCACGCCGCGCCATTCCTGGCGCAGTACGCCATTCTTGTCGATCAGGAACGTGCTGCGATCAACGCCCAGGTATTCCTTGCCGTAGAGCTTTTTCAGTTTGATCACGTCGAACAGCTGGCAGACGGCTTCGTCCTTGTCGCTGATCAGCTCGAACGGAAACTCCTGCTTGCACTTGAAGTTCTCGTGGGACTTCAGGCTGTCGCGCGAGATGCCGAAGATTTCCGTGTTGGCAGCCTTGAACGCCGCGTACTGATCACGAAAGCCCTGACCTTCGGTGGTGCAGCCCGGGGTGCTGTCCTTCGGGTAGAAGTAGATCACCACTTGCTTGCCCTTGAGGGCCGAAAGGCTGACGGTCTGCCCGCTGGTGGCGGGCGCTTCGAAATCGGCAACCGGTTGATCGATAGCTACGGCCATGAAAGCTTCCTTACATTGGGTTCTGTGGGCGCCACGGTTCGATCAGTGCGTCCAGGTTCATGGCATCGGCGAAGTCCAGGAACTGGTCGCGCAGCCAACTGATCTGAGTGCCGGCCGGCAGGGTCACGGTAAACGTGGCGTTGAGCATGGTGCCGCCGGTCTGCGGAGCCTGATAGGTATCGCAGGTCAGGTTTTCCAGCTCGACGTTGTGATCCATGAAGAACTGGCACAGCTCGTTGATGATGTCCGGGCGATAGGCCGAGGACACGTAAGCCACGTACGGCAGGGCCTGAGGACGGTTTTCCAGGGCGGCACTGCGCACGACATTTACGGTGAAAGCATGCTTCTTGGCCAGGCCCGGCAGGCTGCCTTCCAGGCGCGCCAGGGCGTCCCAGCTGCCGGAGATCTCGAGGATCAGCGCGCTGCACTCGCCGTGACGGGTCAGGCGGGAGGTGACGACCGCGCAGCGGTTTTCATGGCTGGCGCGGCACAGGACGTTGGTCAGCTCCATGGGATTGGCGCCGAGGGCACTGACGACAAGGAATTGTTCGCGAACTGTGGGGGTGGACATGCAGCATTCCTAAAGCGATGAGCGGTCGGTAGGGTGAGGGCGTTGAGTGCCGGGACATACCTGTCCGGAAGGCCCGATTCGTATATCGCTACGGCTCCAATAATAAGGAAGCGTAAGGCGGCGACACTGGAACGGGGCCTGGGAGGCCGAAACGGGGGGCTGGAACCCGGCGTACAAGCTGATCAGTACCGATCAAAGTCTGAAGGGTAGCGAAAAGCGGCGCCAAGGGGAATGGCGGCGCAGTACTTCGCTTGTGCAAGCATCTTGGCGCCAGTACCATTACCGCTCTCTTTTTCCGGCAGGAGCGGTTTCATGATTGCGGGCAGTATGGTGGCACTGGTCACACCCATGGATGCACAAGGGCGTCTTGACTGGGACAGCCTCAGCAAACTCGTGGACTTCCATCTCAAGAACGGCACCCATGCCATTGTCGCGGTCGGTACAACCGGCGAGTCGGCAACCCTTGATGTAGAAGAACACATTGCCGTCATCAAAGCCGTGGTCAAACAGGTGGCTGGTCGTATTCCGGTCATCGCCGGTACCGGCGCCAATTCGACCCGCGAAGCCGTCGAGCTGACCCGCAACGCCAAGGCGGCCGGCGCCGATGCCTGCCTGCTGGTAGTCCCGTACTACAACAAGCCGACCCAGGAAGGCCTGTACCAGCACTTCAAGCACATCGCCGAAGCGGTCGACATCCCGCAGATCCTCTACAACGTGCCTGGCCGCACTTCCTGCGACATGCAGGCCGAGACCGTGATCCGTCTGTCCACCGTGCCGAACATCATCGGTATCAAGGAAGCCACTGGCGACCTGAAGCGTGCCAAGGCAATCCTCGACGGCGTGAGCAAAGACTTCATCGTGCTGTCCGGCGATGATCCGACCGCCGTCGAGCTGATCCTGCTGGGCGGCAAAGGCAACATCTCCGTCACCGCCAACGTCGCCCCGCGCGAAATGGCCGACCTGTGCGAGGCCGCGCTCAAGGGCGACGCCGAGACCGCACGGGCCATCAACGAAAAACTGATGCCGCTGCACAAGGACCTGTTCATCGAAGCCAACCCGATTCCGGTGAAGTGGGCTTTGGTCGAAATGGGCCTGATGCACGAAGGCATCCGCCTGCCGCTGACCTGGCTGAGCGCTCCTTGTCATGAAACGTTGCGCTCGGCCCTGCGCCAGTGCAGCGTCCTGGTTTAATTGAGGAAGTACAACGCATGAAGCGAATGGCCGGACTTTCCGCACTTGCCTTGATTATCTCCAGCACCAGTGGCTGCGGATGGATCTGGGGCCCGGAAGGTTATTTCCGTGACCGTGGTAGCGACTACCTGGAAGCGAAACAGACTGCACCGATGCAATTGCCACCGGATGTCAGCACCTCCAAACGCCTGGATCCGCTGCTGCCGATCCCGCGTAACGTAGCCGACGACACCGCTACCGGCGAATATGTGGTTCCGCGTCCTCAACCGCTGTCGGCGATTGCCGACGCCAGCGACTACTCGCTGCAGAAGAGCGGTGATTCGCGCTGGGTCATGGGCCAGCATCCACCGGCCGAAGTCTGGCCAGTGGCTGTGCAGTTCTTCCAGGACAACGGTTTCCGTCTGGATGAACAGCGTCCGCAAACCGGCGAATTCACCACCACCTGGCAGCATTCCGACGAACTGTCCGCCGCCATGGCCAAGCGCCTGAGCGCCGCCGGCGTCGGTGCCGACAGCGAAACCCGCGTGCGGGTACGCATCGAGCCGGGCGTGCAGCGCAATACCAGTGAAATTTACGTGGTCAGCGCCGAGCGTCCTGCCGGCAGCACCGCCAATGTCGATTTCACCAACCGTTCGGTCAACACTGGCCTGGACGCTGCGCTGGTCGACGACATGCTCGCGAGCATGAGCCGCACTTCCGAGAAGGGCGGTTCGGTGTCGATGCTGGCGTCGCGTGATTTCGATACCCCGAGCCGTGTCAGCCTCAGCGAAGACGGCAGTGGCAACCCGGTATTGAACGTCGGTTCGGATCTGGATCGTGCCTGGTCGAGCGTCGGTCGTGCGCTGGAGCAAGGTCAGTGGCGCGTTGAAGACATCAACCGCAGCCTAGGCCTGTACTACATCAACCTGGCCGAAAAAGCCGAGAAGAAAGACGAGAAGCCTGGTTTCTTCAGCAGCCTGTTCGGCAGTGCGCCGACCAAGGAAGAAGTTGAAGCCCGTGCCGAGCGTTATCAGGTTCGCCTGAGCAAGGTTGGCGACAACGTTCAGGTCACCGTCGAGAAAAACATCAACACCGTTGCCCCGGCCGATGTGGCCCGCAAAGTGTTGAGCGTGATTCAGGACAATCTGGGCTGATCCAATGCGTTTTGCCGTTCTCGGCAGCGGTAGCCAAGGGAACGGCACGCTGATCGCCAGTGCTGATACGTATGTGCTGGTGGATTGTGGTTTTTCCCTGCGGGAAACCGAAAAACGCCTGCTGCGCCTGGGTGTGAACCCGGCGCAACTGAGCGCGATACTCGTAACCCACGAACATGCCGACCACGTGCATGGCGTGGGTTTACTGTCTCGGCGCTACAATCTACCGGTCTACCTCAGTCGCGGCACACTGCGCGGGATGCGCAAACCGATTGAACCCGCAGGCTTCGTGGCCGGCGGCGAGCAGCTGCAGATCGGTGCTCTGGACATCGGGGTCATTGCCGTGGCCCATGATGCACAGGAACCGACTCAATATGTATTCAGCGATGGTGAGCGGCGTTTCGGCCTGTTGACCGACCTGGGTTCATACTGTGAGCGGGTGCTGGACGGTTATCGGGACCTCGATGCGTTGATGATCGAGTCCAATCATTGTCGCGACATGCTGGCCCGTGGTCATTACCCGTACTTTCTCAAGCAACGGGTGGGCGGCGAGCTGGGACATTTGAACAACCATCAGGCGGCATTCCTGGTGGCCGAGTTGGGCTGGCAAGGCCTGCAACACCTGGTCCTGGCCCATCTGAGCAGCAAGAACAACCTGCCGCAGCTGGCCCGGCAATGTTTTGTCGACACCCTCGGGTGCGACCCGGACTGGCTGCAACTGGCCGATCAAGATTCAGGGCTCGACTGGCGCCACATCGCCTAGCCCATCTACTTAGCAAGCGGAGCCCATCATGGAAAAACGTGAAGAACTCTACCGCGGCAAAGCCAAATCGGTTTACAAGACCGACGACGCTGACCGCTTGATCCTGCTGTTTCGCAACGACACTTCGGCGTTCGACGGCAAGCGCATCGAGCAGCTCGACCGCAAAGGCATGGTGAACAACAAGTTCAACGCCTTCATCATGCAGAAACTCGAAGCGGCCGGCATTCCGACCCAGTTCGACAAACTGCTGGCCGACAACGAAGTTCTGGTGAAGAAGCTGGACATGATCCCGGTCGAGTGCGTCGTGCGTAACTACGCCGCCGGCAGCCTGGTCAAGCGTCTGGGCGTTGAAGAAGGCCTGAAGCTCAACCCTTACACCTTCGAACTGTTCCTGAAGGACGACGCCAAGGGCGACCCGTTCATCAACGAATCCCACGTTGTGGCATTCGGCTGGGGCACCGCCGAGCAACTGGTTCGCATGAAAGAACTGTCGCTCAAGGTCAACGAAGTCCTGAGCAAACTGTTCGACGACGCCGGCCTGCTGCTGGTGGACTTCAAGCTTGAATTCGGCGTGTTCAGCGACGGCTCCATCGTCCTGGGCGACGAGTTCAGCCCGGACGGCTGCCGTCTGTGGGACAAGGACACCAAGAAGAAGATGGACAAGGACCGCTTCCGTCAGGGCCTCGGTGACGTCATCGAAGCCTACGAAGAAGTCGCCAACCGTCTGGGCGTACCGCTTTAATCGACGCAAGCATCTGATAGCACGAAGAAATTTTCGAAAGAGGGTTTGCTTTCGGTAAAAGTGTTGTTATGATGCGCGCCGTTGGAGAGATGCCAGAGTGGCCGAATGGGACGGATTCGAAATCCGTTGTACCTTCACCGGTACCTAGGGTTCGAATCCCTATCTCTCCGCCATACATAGAAAAAGCCCCGTAGCTGAGAAGCTACGGGGCTTTTTTGTTTCTGATCAGTCCACCCTGCACCAATGTACGGAGCGCAATGCTCCAACGCATCCAGGCCGCTCACATTCCGAATTAACTGACTAAACTCCTGCATTCCAGGTCATGGACCACCGGGTCTCCGGCGGTCACCCCCTTCAATGCATGAGGTTCGGTCATGGCAAAGGGAAAGAAGAAAGTCTCCCCCAAAAACACCCCCGCAGATCACCCGAAATTGTCGAGCAAAGACTATCTGGCGGAGTTGCGTCGACTGCACGTTGAGCTCGTCAAGCTGCAGGAGTGGGTGAGGGCCGAGGGCATCAAGGTCTGTGTGATTTTCGAAGGGCGTGATGGTGCGGGCAAGGGCGGGACGATCAAGGCGCTTACCGATCGGGTCAGCCCGCGGGTCTTTCGGGTCGTAGCATTACCGGCCCCGAGCGAGCGTGAGAAGAGCCAGATGTATCTGCAGCGCTACCTGCCTTATCTGCCGGCGGCCGGTGAGGTGGTGATCTTCGATCGCAGTTGGTACAACCGCGCCGGTGTCGAACGAGTGATGGGGTTCTGCACCGAGAATCAGGTCGAAAAGTTCCTCAAGACGGTGCCCCTGGTAGAGCATGCCATCGTCGATTCCGGGGTGATTCTGCTCAAGTACTGGTTGAACGTCAGCCAGGAGGAACAGACGCGCCGGCTGGAGGAGCGTATCAAGGACGGTCGAAAGATCTGGAAACTGTCGCCCATGGATCTCAAGTCGTACAGCCGCTGGTATGACTATTCGCGGGCGCGTGACGACATGATCAAGTCGACCGATACCGAATATGCACCCTGGCTGGTGGCCGACTCGAATGACAAGCGGCGAGCGCGCCTGAACATCATCTCCGATCTCCTCAGCCGCATTCCGTACAAGAGTGTTTCGCGCGAGAAGGTTGAGTTGCCCAAGCGGCAGAAGCCAGGGGGCTACAAGGAATCGGATTATCCCTTCCGGCACATCCCCGAGAAATTCTGAAGACGGGTGTTCGCGTCAGTCTCGGAAAAGCCCCGTGGATGAAAATCCGCGGGGCTTTTTCGTTTCTGCAGGGGTGTCAGCCAGCCCTCAAATCTCCTTGACCGGCGTATCCCCCTGCACACCCTTGATCAACTCGATCACGTGCAGACAATCCGCCTTGTTCACATACGACTCCCCACTGGCAACCGTCTCATGGTTTCCCGCCCGCAGGCGCCAGCGCCATTGGCCCTTGCCGGTGCTCGGGGTGCCCTTGGATTGCCTGTAAATCTCGAAATACATTCAGTTCGCTCCATGCGATGGGATATTGCGACAACCTGTTTGGCGCATGGTCGCAAGCCTAGCGGAGCCTTGTCATTTGGCTATCGAGGATGTGTTTCCAATCGTTGGCTAATGTTTCTGCGACACGCGGGGCAGAGCGTCGGGATCGGCCTTCTGATTGGCGAGTACGTCCTTTTTTCACCCTTGCATGACCTTCAGTGGTGCTGCTTAATACGGTGCGGCTCATGGCGTCGAATTTCGTTCGGCGACCGACAAACACTATAAGAAAGAGCAGTCCATTGACCCACTCGCATGGAACGCAACACGCGGGGCCGGTGACGTTGTCGCTGGTGGTTCCCGTATTCAATGAAGAGGACAGCCTCGACGGCTTTCTCCTGCGCATTCGTCAGGTGTTCGAGCGTGAGGCGCAGATCAGCCTTGAACTGGTGTTCGTCAACGACGGCAGCACCGATACGACGCTGGAGCGCCTGCTGCGCTGTCAGCAGAGCGATTCGAAAATCCGGATCGTCGATCTGAGCCGCAACTTCGGCAAGGAGGCAGCGCTTTCCGCCGGCTTGCAGATTGCCACGGGGCAGATTGTGGTGCCGATCGATGTCGATCTGCAGGACCCGCCCGAAGTCATTCTGCAAATGATCGAGTGTTGGCGCGAAGGTTACGAAGTGGTGCTTGGTCACCGCATCAGCCGCCGCAATGACTCCTGGGCCAAACAAACGTCCGCCAGTTGGTTCTATCGTTTGCACAACAAGATTGCCGAACAGACATTGCCGGAAAACGTCGGCGATTTTCGGCTGATGGATCGTTGCGTGGTCGACGCGCTGCTGACGCTGCCGGAGTCGCGGCGGTTCATGAAAGGCCTGTTTGCCTGGGTCGGGTTTCGCACCACCCAGGTCGAATACGAGCGCCCGGAGCGAGCGGCGGGGCACAGCAAGTTCAATGGCTGGCGGCTGTGGAATTTCGCGCTCGAAGGCATCACCAGTTTCAGCACCGAACCCTTGCGGATCTGGACGTACCTGGGGGCGATGGTGTCTCTGGTGTCGTTTGCCTTTGCCATGTTCATTGTGGTGCGCACACTGATCCATGGTGTCGACATGCCCGGTTATGCCTCGCTGATGGTCGCGGTGACTTTTCTCGGCGGCTTGCAACTGATCGGCATCGGCGTACTGGGTGAGTACCTGGGGCGCACTTACATCGAAGCGAAGCGCCGGCCGGTTTTCCTGGTGCGCCGCATTTACGAATCCAAGGACTGAAGCATGGATCTCAAGGAAACCGACATCCTCGGCGACAGCATCGGCGAGCATTGGTATTACTGTTCCAAAGCAGCGGCGACCCGTCGGTTGCTGGGGGAAGCACCGATCAAGCGAATTCTCGATGTCGGTGCCGGTTCAGGGTTCTTTTCCCATCATTTATTGACCCACACCGCTGCGCGCGAAGCGTGGTGCGTGGACATCAGTTACCCGGCCGACTCCAGCGCCACCACCGCCGGCAAACCGGTGCATTACCGCCGCTCGATCGATACCGTGGACGCCGATCTGGTGTTGCTGATGGATGTACTGGAGCACGTTGACGACGACCTCGGCCTGCTCAAGTCCTACGTCGACAAAGTGCCGTCCGGCAGTCGGTTCCTGATGACTGTGCCGGCGTTCCAGTTCATGTGGAGCGGGCACGATGATTTCCTCGAACACAAACGTCGCTACACCCTCGGGCAGTTCGAAACCCTGGCCCAAAAGGCCGGATTGACGGTCGAGCGGGGCGCCTATTACTTCGGAGCGGTGTTCCCGATTGCCGTTGCGTCGCGCCTGATACCCGGCGGTTCACGCGGTTCGGCGCCACGTTCGCAGCTGAAAAAACACCACCTGCTGGTCAATTCGCTGCTGAAAACCCTGTGTCGTCTTGAGCTGCCTTTGATGGGCATGAACCGCCTGGCTGGCCTGAGTGTTTTCGTGCTGGCGCGCAAACCGTGATGGCGACGCAACGGTCCGAACTGATCCAGCGTGGTTTGCGCTTTGCCGTGACGGGGTTGTTTGTCACGGCCCTGCATGCGCTGGTGGCAGTGTTGTTCATCAACTTCGTGAGCCCTCAACCTCCGCTGGCCAATGGTGTGGCATTTGTCGTGGCGACGGTGGTGTCCTACGTGATCAATACCACCTGGAGTTTTTCCGCAAGGTTGCACGGCCGAACCCTGTTGCGATTCCTGATGGTCTCGGCGGGAGGATTCGTGTTGGCGATGTTCGTGGCCTGGGCTGCCCAGATGGCCGGTCTGCACTATCTGCTGGGAATTGTGGCCGTCTCGTTGACCATTCCGGCATTCACTTTCGTACTACACAATTTCTGGACATATCGATGAAGGATTCGCGAGAGCACCCGGCACTATTTTTACTGCCGCTGCTGTTGGGGGCGCTGGTGTTTTTTCTGGCGATCGGGCCGCAAGCGCTGAATCCGCAAAACATTGCCTGGCTGGAACAAGGTGATCCGGCGACGCATTACCTGGGTTGGGAATTCTTCCGACATTCGCCCTGGACATTTCCAGTCGGGCTCAACCCGTTCTATGGCCTGGAGTTGAGCAGTTCGATCATCTTTTCCGACTCCAATCCACTGTTGGCGCTGTTGTTCAAACCCTTCAGTGCGTGGTTGCCGGATACCTTCCAGTATTTCGGGTTGTGGCTACTGGCGTGTTGTGTCCTGCAAGCCTGGTTTGGCTGGAAACTGCTCGGGCTGATCACCGGCAATCCTGTGATTCGTCTGTTGGGAGCCGGGCTGCTGGTGTTCTCGCCGCCGATGTTTCTGCGCATGGGCGGGCACCTTTCTCTGGCGGGGCATTTCCTGATTCTGGCAGCGTTGTATCTGGCGCTGGTGCCAGACCTGCGTCGACGCCATTGGGCCTGGGGCTCGTTGCTGGCGGTGACGTCATGGGTGCACGCGTACTTGCTGGCCATGGTGGCCCTGATCTGGCTGGCGGATTTGCTGGGCAAGGCATTCAGCCGACAATTGACCCGGCGTCAGGCGCTGATTGAAGGTGGATTGCTGTTTGCGCTGGTGAGTGTGTGCTGCTGGCAGGCGGGTTATTTCAGCATTGCCGACGGCGCGGCGTCCGGCGGTTTCGGTTTGTACCGGATGAATTTGCTGTCTCCAGTCGATCCGGCAGGCTGGTCCCGGATCTTGCCCAGTCTGCCCAAGGGTGAGGGCGACTATGAAGGCTTCAACTACATGGGGCTGGGCGTTCTCTTGCTGGTGCCGCTGGCGCTGATTGCCTGGATTGGAAACAGGCAACCCTTGAAGGACGAGTTGCGCGCTCGACCATGGCTGTTGATGGCCTTGTTCGGGCTATGGCTTTTTGCGCTGTCGAATCAGATCGGAATCGGTGCAACGACCGTCGGCTATCCGCTGCCGAAGATGATCATCGGCCTGGCCAATGTCTTCCGCGCCTCGGGGCGGATGTTCTGGCCGGTGCTGTATGCCCTCATCCTGGCCATGATTTTTCTGGTGGTGCGCGGTTATCGCCCGCGCGTTGTGATTTTTTTGCTCGCTACAGCGCTGGTGGTTCAGGTCGCCGACACTCGAGCCGGCTGGCTTGGCCTGAGACAGGGGAAAATGGTTGCGCCATCGGCGGCCTGGAACAGCCCGCTGCGCGATCCGTTCTGGACAAGCGCTGGCGGACGATACGCGAATGTACGCGGCCTGATGCCGCAGAATCAGAACGATCGCTGGCAAATGATTGCCGGATTTGCAGCGGCTCACGGCATGAAGACCGACACTGTCTATCTTGCGCGAGTGAGTTCTTCAGCACTGGCGCTGGCACAGCAGAAAGCCCGACGCATGCTCGACTCGGGGCAATACGACGCGGATTCGTTGTACATCCTGAGCGACGATGTCCTGGCGGACGCCGCAAAAAGCATCAACAGTGAAACCGATCTGTTGACCCGGGTGGATGGATTGGTGGTCCTTGCGCCGGGGTGGAAGCGCTGCGCGCAGTGTCTGTCGATGCGGGATGAGGGGCGGCGGATGTCCGTGATTCCCCTCTCTGGGCCTGGGCAAACGCTGACGTTCAACTACCGGAGTCGACAATTGGCCAACGGCTGGTCGGCGGCGGAAAGCTGGGGGACGTGGACGGAGGGGCGGCAGGCGAAAATCGAAATGCGGGTGTTGCCGCAGGCGCGTTCGATCGTGCTCGACACATTGGCGTTCATACTGCCACAGCATCCTTCCCAGCGAGTGATCGTGAGCCTCAACGGCGAGCAGGTGCTGAGCACGAGCTTGACGCAGTTTCAGGGTAATCGCCTGGAAATTCCAATCAGTGCTTCGCTCAGTCAGAGCCTCGTGCGCGATGACAGACTCGATATCGAATTGCAGCTGCCGGATGCCATCAGCCCTCAGCAATTGGGGATCAACGATGATTCGCGGGTCATGGGCATGGGCCTGAAGACGTTGACGGTGCAATGACGCACCGTTTTGATGGACGCTGCCCCGGCAGCCTTTCTACACTGCCCACAATCTGGGGACCGGGGGGCAAGGGATGAATCGCAATGAACTTCGCAAGGCCGACATCAACCTGATGGTGGTGTTCGAAACCTTGATGCTCGAACGCAACGTGACCCGGGCCGCCGAGAAGCTGTTTCTCGGCCAGCCGACCATCAGTTCGGCGCTCAATCGCTTGCGCACCATGCTCAACGATCCGCTGTTCATCCGCGTCGGCCACCGCATGGAACCGACGGCCCGCGCCGAAGACATCTATCGCCATCTCAAACCCGCGCTGGACTCGTTGTCGGTGGCGTTGAGCCTGACCCGTGATTTCGATCCCGCCGTCAGTACCATGACCTTTCGCATCGGTCTGTCGGATGATGTCGAATTCGGTCTGCTGCCGCCGCTGTTGCGCGCCTTGCGCCAGGAAGCACCGAACGTGGTGTTCGTGGTGCAGCACGTCGATTACTGGCGGATTCCCGATCTGCTGGCGGCTGGCGATATCACCGTCGGCATCAGTCAGACCCGTGGCCTGCCCGCCAATGCCAAGCGCAAACTGCTGCGGCATATCCAGCCGAGCATCCTGCGCGCCGACAAGTCCGACACGCCGCTGACCCTCGATGAATATTGCGCACGCCCCCATGTGTTGGTTTCTCACACCGCCAATGTCAGTGGTTATGCCGATGAGTGGCTGGCGGACATCGGTCGCACCCGTCAGGTGGTGCTGTCGGTGCCGCAGTACAGTTCGTTGCCGGCGTTGCTGGCCGGCACCGACCTGATCGCCAGCCTGCCGGACTACGCCGCCGAAGCCATGGCTGCCTCGGGCCTGCTGTTCAAGGAACCGTTCCCGTTCAAGACCCCGACCCTCGACCTGTCGATGGTCTGGCTCAGCCATGTCGACAGTGACCCGGCCGAGCGCTGGCTGCGCTCGCGGCTGGAGCAATTCATGAGCGAGCGACCGCACGCGCCGTTCTGACTTGCCGACCCGTTGTCCGGCTGCTTTGCTGAGTACACCTGAATTCGGCGGAGCCTCCACCCATGAGCATTTCCCGTGGTTTGCTGCGTGGGCGCGGCAGTCTCGACAGTGGCAAGGTCGGCATGGTCGAGCTGTTTTTCGACCTGGTGTTCGTGTTTGCCGTGACTCAGCTATCGCACACGCTGCTCGCGCACCTGTCGATCGAGGGCGCGGTACACGTGGCGCTGCTGATGGTCGCCGTGTGGTGGGTGTGGATCTTCACGTCCTGGATCACCAACTGGCTCGACCCGGAAAAACTGCCGGTGCGCCTCGGGCTGTTCGGCCTGATGATCGCCGGTCTGCTGCTCTCTTCTTCGATCCCCAAGGCGTTCACCGAGCGCGGTCTGATGTTCGCGGCTGCGTTCGTGTTCATGCAGGTCGGGCGCACGCTGTTCGCGATCTGGGCGGTTCGCGGGGAGTCATTGAACATGACCCGCAACTTTCAGCGCATCCTCGCGTGGCTGACGTTGTCCGGGGTGTTCTGGATCGGCGGAGCGTTTGTCGAAGGCGAACAGCGGCTGTTCTGCTGGGCGCTGGCGCTGCTGATCGAACTGATTTCGCCGTCGCTGTATTTCTGGGTGCCGGGACTGGGCCGATCGTCTTTGAGTGACTGGAACGTCGAAGGCAATCACATGGCCGAGCGTTGCGCGCTGTTCGTGATCATTGCCCTGGGTGAATCGTTGCTGGTGACTGGCGCGACCTTCGCCGAGCTGACGCCGGGCCGCGATGGACTGCTGGCGTTTCTGGTGGCGGTACTGGGCAGCATCGCCATGTGGTGGGTGTACTTCGACAGCGGTGCGGAGCGCGCGCACCACCGTATCGCCCATTCCGCCGACCCCGGGCGACAGGCGCGAATCGCCTACACCTACCTGCATGTGCTGATCGTCGCCGGGGTCATCGTCAGCGCGGTGGCCGATGAACTGGTGCTGGTTCATCCGGATCACGCCAGCGACGCCGGCATCGTCGTGATCGTTGCCGGGCCGTGGTTGTTCCTGCTCGGCAATGCATTGTTCAAGTGGGTCATGGCTGACCGACCGTTTCCACCGTTATCGCATGTGGTCGGGCTGATAGCGCTAACGCTGCTGTTGCCGCTGGCACTGAATCACTGGTTTTCGGCGCTGGCGCTCGGTGCGTTGACCACGGCAGCCGTGGTGCTGGTGGCGATCTGGGAAACCCTGGCGCTGCGTCGGGCGCTACCGGTTCCCGCGTCGGAAAAAGCCGCAGGAGAGTAGGGCGGGGCTGTGTTATATGTACGACCTTTCTGCCGACTGACTGGAGTCTCCCGATGCCACACCTGCACATGGAATACACCGCCAACCTGCCGCAACTGAACGCCGACGTGGCGTTGATCCGGCTCAACAACACCCTGGTGGGTTCCGGTCAGTTCGCGGCGGAGTTCGATATCAAGAGCCGCGCGGTCAAGGTGGAATCCTTCAAGGTCGGTACCGCCATGAGCGAGCGTGCCTTTGTAGCGGTGAGGCTGGCGCTGCTCAGCGGTCGTTCCCCGGAGATCAAGAAACAACTCTCGCAAAACCTGTTGGCGGTGCTGCAGGACCTGTGCGAATGGCCGGCCGGTGTCGAAGTGCAGTTGAGTGTGGAACTGCTCGACATCGATCGCGAGTCCTACAGCAAAGTCGCCATCGGCGTGTAAGACTCAGGCCGCCTCCAGCTCCGCGCAGGTCTTGATGACCTGCTCGCGCAGCCACAGATTGGCGCTGTCCTGATCGACGCTGTGGCTCCACTGCATGTCGAGGGTGAAACCCGGCAGGCCGTTCGGCGCCTCGCAGTGATTGAACACCGCGTCGTTGGTCAGCAAACGCTGGATCCGCCGGGGCAGGGTAAGGATGAAATCGGTGCCGGTGATCATCTTCAACGCGGCGCTGTAGCTGTTGGAACGGGCGACGATCTGGCGCTTCTGCGCCTGACGCGCGAGCCAGCCATCGACCATGTTGGTGGTGGACGTCCAGGGCGTCGGGAACACATGCCGGCGTTCGGTGAAGGCTTGCAGGCTGAGGCGTGGCTCCAGCGGCGTGGCGCGTTTGTCGAAGACGCAGACCAGGTCATCTTCCAGCAACATCCGGGATTTAAGATCGGTATGGCTGCGATGGAAGTTGGGGCCGAAACAGACCACCAGGTCGAGGCTGCCATCGCGCAGTTCTTCAGCCGGCACGTCGGTTTCGAACTTGTGCATGTTGACCATCACCGGCAGATCGTCGAAGTCGAAACGCTTCAACAGCCGCGGCAGGATCAGTTGTTCGAAGTATTCCGGTGCGCAGATGTTGAACGTCACCGGTTGCGCCATCGGGTCGAAAGTCGGGGCGCCGGCGTGGCACAGGTTGATGCTTTCGAGGATCTTCTGCACATGGCCATACATGCTGCTGGCCTTGTAGGTCGGGCGCATGCCGGTGCGGGTGTTGACGAACAATTCGTCTTCGAAACTGGTGCGCAATTTTTTCAGGCAGTAACTGACGGTGGACTGACTGACAAACAGCGCCTCCGACACATCGGTGACGCTGCTTTGCTCATACACGGCGACAAACACCATGAGATCCTGCATGTCGAGCTTTCTAAGCAAGTTACTGTTCAGCATCCGTTCTGTCTCGCTGTGCTCCTTGCGCTGAATCCGCGCAAACGTGTGCGCATGATCGTAACGGAACGATGGTCCCAGGAGAAAGCCCTGTAGGATTTTTCACGGACAGTTGTGGGACAGAAAGTTTTAGGAATACGACGTGTCGAATCAAACCTGGCAAAGATGGCCAGAAGCCTTTAGCTAGAGGGGTGAGCCCCGTGCACAACGCCCGATCAGCGAAAGTGCCGGGCGTAATGCCGAGGGTCAAAGCGCCACACGATCAACAGCATGAGCACCATGATGGCTGTCAGTGACCACCAGGCCCATTCGAAGCTGCCCAGTCGATCGCGGATCATCCCTGCCAGCAGCGGTGAAAGGCCCGCAATCAGATAGCCGATGCCTTGCACGAAGGCGGTCAGAGCGCCGGCGCGCTGCGGATTGTCGAGGTGGTCGAGGGAGACGATCAGGCTCATCGGGAACAACCCGCCAATCCCCAGACCCAAGAGGCACGGCCACAGCAGGCTCAAGTGTTGCGGGCTGAGGATCAAGCCGCAAAAACCGCCAATGATCAGCACCAGCAGGGCGCCCAGCACCCGGCGTCGGTCACGGCTGCGGTTGGCGATAGCGGGAACCACCAGGCCGGAAATCACCTCCATGGCCGTCAGAAAACCCAACAGCAGACCGGCGTTCTGTTCACTCCAGCCGTTTTCCACGTAGTACGGCGCGAGCCACGCCAATACGCAGGTGTAGGACGCCGTCCCCAGACCGAAGAAGATTGCGAGCAGCCAGGCGCGGGAATGGGTGAAGAAGGTTTCTTTCTTTGCCTTGGTGGCTGTGACAGGCGCTGTGTCGTTGCTTTGCAACAACCAGAACAGCAGCGCGAGCAACGCCAGTACCGCCCAGATCGCCAGACCTGCCCGCCAACTGCCGGTGTCGAGCAACACCCGTGGCGCAAAGGAGGCGGCCAGCGCGGCACCGCCCATGATCGAGGTGACATACAGACCCATGCACAGCGCCACGTTGTCGGGGAAGCGCGATTTGATCAGGGCCGGCATCAACGCTTGAATCAGCGCGATGCCGACACCGGCAAGCACGGCGCTGACGATCAGTTGCGCCGCCGAGTCGAGAAACAGCCGCGACAGGGTTGCCAGGCCGATGATCAGCAACGACAGCACCACCGTGCGCCGTTCGCCCAGACGCTGGCTGATGCCGATTCCGAAAAACATCGCCAGCCCCATCGCCATCACCGGCAGCATGGTCAGCAGCGAGGCGAGGCTGAAGCTCAACGGTATGTCGCCGCGAATCGCCGACAGCAAAGGCCCGACGGCGGCCATCGACGTGCGCAGGTTAAGGGCGACAAGGACGATACCGAGCATCAGCCAGACGGCGGGGCGGGCAGTGGCGCGAACGTTTTCCATCTTCAGACCTTTGAATCAGAGGCTGTCGATTAGGCGGGCGTGGTGTGGGGGCCGGCAAATCAGAAAATCCCGAGGGGTATTTAAAAAGTCGATACGTCTCCCGATCCCTCTGCGCAAGCCTGCGGCGATTTTTACTGAATCAGGCCTGACGCATTTTCAAGTTTCATGGTTATTTCATGAGCTAACTAATCGTTGGCTTCTTTTTCACAAAATATTGATGGTTTTCTGCGTAGAGTTTTTGTCGCCTTAGTCAATGAAATTTTCACAATTGACGACGGCGCTTCTTTTCAGGAAATCGCCTCTTCATCATGTTCAAGTTAAAAGCCGTGCGCCCGGAATGGGTGACGTTGTTTGCCAGCGCCTTTCTTTTGGCCGGATTCAATTTCGTACTCTGGGAACACCTTTTCGAGATCACCGCGGCCGACGGCAAGGGCATCGCCATGCGCATTGCGTTCGGGGTGATGATCTTCGCGGCGTACAACATCGTGCTGACGTTTCTGAGCTTTCGCCCGGTATTGAAACCGGTGTTGACGGTACTGTTTCTGATCAGTGCCGGCGTGGCTTATTTCATGAGCCAATATGGCGTGATGATAGACGCCGGCATGTTTCGCAACTTTGCTGAAACCAATGCCACGGAAGTTCGCGATCTACTGTCGTTGAAGTTGTTCGCTTATATCGTGTTCCTGGGTGTCTTGCCGTCCTGGTTATTGTGGAAGTTGCCCGTCAACTATCGTCGCTGGCACCGAGAGTTATTAAGCAAAGTTGTGGTGTGTGCAGCATCGGTCGCCGTCATTGGCGGTGTGGCACTGGCCAACTATCAGGGCCTGTCCTCGCTGTTTCGTAACCACCATGAATTGCGCCTGATGCTGGTGCCGAGCAATTACATCGGCGCGTCGGCCGGCTATCTGCGTGAACAGGTGGTTTCCGCCCAGCAACCGTTCATCAAGATCGGTGAAGACGCCCAGCGCAACCCTGCATTGCAAAACCGTCCGCGCAAGTCGCTGACCGTGCTGGTGGTGGGCGAAAGTGCCCGGGCAGAGAACTTCGGCATCCTCGGTTACGGACGTGATACGACGCCGAAACTGGACAAGGAAGCCGGTTTGATCGCCTTCACCGACGTGCATTCCTGCGGCACTGAAACGGCCGTGTCGGTGCCGTGCATGTTCTCCAACATGGGCCGCAAGGATTACGACGCCAGCAAGGCGAAGAATCAAGAAGGGCTGCTGGACGTGCTCAAGCGCGCTGGCATCGATGTGATCTGGCGCGACAACCAGTCAGGCTGCAAAGGCACCTGCGATCGCGTCACCCAGCAGGACGTGAGCAATCTGAAAGATCCGGCGTTGTGCGCCAACAGCGAATGCCGCGACGAAATCCTTCTGCAAGGCCTGCAGAGCTTCATCGATCACCTGGACAAGGACACCGTGCTGGTGCTGCATCAGATGGGCAGCCACGGGCCGGAATACTTCAAGCGTTATCCGAAGGAATACGAACACTTCACCCCGGTGTGTGAAAGCAACGCACTGAACAATTGCAGCCGCGACAGCATCGTCAACGGTTACGACAACACGCTGGTGTACACCGACCATGTGCTGTCGAGCCTGATCGATGTCTTGCGCAGTAATCAGGAAAAAGTCGATACCGCCATGCTGTATCTTTCCGATCACGGCGAGTCGCTTGGCGAGTACAACCTGTTCCTGCACGGCACGCCTTACATGCTGGCGCCGGAACAACAGAAACATGTGGCGATGCTGGCCTGGTTCTCCGACAGCTATCAGAAGTCCTACTCGGTCGACACCCATTGCCTGCAATTGAGCCGCAACAAACCGTTGAGTCAGGACAACCTGTTCCATTCGATGCTCGGTTTGCTGGAAGTGCAGAGCCAGGTCTATCAGCACGATCTGGACATGTTTGCCGGTTGCCGCGGTGCGGTCATCGACGGGGTTCTGGCCAAGGACTGAGCCTGCGGAATCTTTCTGTAAGACTATTCTTGCTATCCAGCAGGAGATTTCATCAAAGCACTTGCCCTGCGGAGGCGCAGAAAGCGCCGGTGGCGATATATACTGCGCGCCATTCTTGAAGGGAGAGCCGTGTGGCCATCGATATTCACTGGATTCGCGACAACGATAGCCTCGCGCAGTTTTGCGCCGAGTGGCAGCAGCTGCCTTTCGTTGCCCTCGACACCGAATTCATGCGGGTCGACACCTTCTACCCGATTGCCGGCCTGTTGCAGGTCGGCGACGGCAAACGCGCCTATCTGATCGACCCGCTGACCATTGACGCCTGGCAACCGCTGGCGGCGTTGCTGGAAAACCCGGCGGTGCTCAAAGTCCTGCACGCGTGCAGCGAAGACCTCGAAGTCCTGCTGCGCCTGACCGGCAGCCTGCCGGCGCCGCTGTTCGACACGCAACTGGCCGCCGCCTACCTGAACCTCGGGTTCTCGATGGGTTACTCGCGTCTGGTGCAGGAAGTGCTAGGCATCGAACTACCCAAGGGCGAAACCCGTTCCGACTGGTTGCAGCGCCCGTTGTCCGACACGCAAATCAGCTATGCCGCAGAAGATGCCGTGCATCTGGCGGAGGTTTTCGTACAACTGCGTCCGAAGCTGTCTGACGACAAATACGCCTGGGTGCTGGAGGACGGCGCCGAACTGGTCGCCAACCTGCGCCGTGAGACCGATCCGTACGAGGTGTATCGCGAGGCGAAGCTGGCGTGGAAACTGTCCCGCGCCCAACTCGCCGTTCTGCGCGAGCTGTGCGCCTGGCGTGAGCGCGAGGCCCGTGCCCGCAATCTGCCGCGCAACCGCATCGTCCGTGAGCATTCGTTGTGGCCGTTGGCGCGCACGCAACCGGACAACCTCAGCGCGCTGGGCAAGATCGAAGACATGCACCCGCGTACCGTGCGTCAGGACGGCGAGTTTCTGCTTGATCTGATCAAGCGCTCTGGCAGTGTGGGGCCAGATCAATGGCCGCCAGCCGTGCCAGAGCCGCTGCCGATCGAAGCCGCTGCGCTGATCAAACAGCTGCGGGCGCTCGGTCAGGCCGAAGCTGAACGCCTGAGCATCGCGCCGGAACTGATGCTGCGCAAGAAAACCCTCGAAGCGCTGGTCAAAAGCGGCTTCCCCGAGGGGCCTTACCAATTGCCTGATTCGCTGCGTGGCTGGCGCCGCGAATTGATGGGCCAGATGCTGCTCGACAGCCTGGCCACCGCCGGAGAACAGCCTTGAAACGTATTTGCTCGATTTACCAAAGTTCGAAACGCAGCGGCATGTACCTTTACGTGCTCAAGAGCGATGCGCTGGAGCGTGTGCCGGAAGCCTTGATGCTGGCGTTCGGCAAGGCCAGGCACTCCTTCGATCTGGTGCTGACTCCCGAGCGCAAGCTGGCCAGTGAAGACATCGTCGTCGTGCTGGAAAACCTCGACAAGCAGGGTTACCACCTGCAAATGCCGCCGGCCGAGGACGAGTACATCGAACACTTGCCCGAAGAGTTGCTGCGACGCAACGACCCGGTCTGACCTGCGAGGCCCTGTCCTGGGCCTCCTGTAATCCCTGGAACTGTTTTTACGGCGACGACCGCCACGAAGTGGGCGGCCGTCTGCACGGTTTGCGAAAGGTTTGAACATGCGCGTTCTGATTGCTGAACACGACCACGCGATATATGCCCGACTGCTGCGTCAGGCGGCCCCGGAGCTTGAAGTGCTGACCAGCGGCGACTCTGCCGAGCTGGCTCGCCAGGCAGTCGATTGCCCGGTGTGGCTGGGTCAGCCGGATCTGTTGGCGACTCTGCTGCGTCAGGGCCATCAGCCACAATGGCTGCAATCGACCTGGGCCGGCATCACGCCGCTCTTGGCCGACGGCCTGCGCCGGGATTACCGCTTGACCCGGGCGGTCGGCATTTTCGGTCAGGTGATGGCCGAGTACGTGCTGACCTACATGCTCGGTCACGAGCGCGAAGTGCTGGCCCGGCTGGTCAGCCAGGTCGAGCGCAAGTGGGACAGTCGCACCGGCCAGAGTCTGGTCGGGCGCAAGGTGCTGATCGTCGGCACCGGTGACATCGGCCAGAGCGTGGCGCAGTTTCTGCTGCCGTTCGGCGTCGAGTTGTACGGCATCGCCAGCAGCGCTCGCGAACAGGCGCCGTTTGTCGAAGTCGGTTCGATGGCGGATCTGCCACGGCTGGTGGGCGAGGTGGATTACGTGGTCAATCTGCTGCCCAACACCGAGCACACCCACGACATCTACGACGCGGCGCTGTTCAAGCAATTCAAGCCGACCGGGTTGTTCATCAACGCCGGGCGCGGTGTGGCCGTCGTCGATGCGGATCTGGTCGAAGCGTTGAAGGAAGGCCATCTGGCCGGCGCGGTGATCGACGTCTGCCGTCAGGAACCGTTGCCACAACGTCATCCGTTCTGGACCGCGTGGGGCTTGCTGTTGACCGGGCACAGCTCGGCACCGACATCGCCGCCGATGATGGTGCAGTTGTTTCTGGATAACTTGCGGGCATATCAGGCGGGCGAAGCGTTGCGTGGGGAAGTGGATTTCGCACGCGGTTACTGATTACGAAGATCGTTCCCACGCAGAGCGTGGGAACGATCAAACGATGGGGCTTAGAGGGTGAAATCCCCTTCAGCCGCCAGTTCGCTCAGCGGACGACGCGGGCTCGGTGTTTCCCGCGCTTGCAGGTAATCCGCCAGGGTTGCCTTGTCACCCAGCTTGCCTACCGCAACAGCAGCGTGCAGCGCATAACCTTCCGGAATGTTCAGCTCCTTGCGGGTCAGCTCCTGATCGAAGCCGGCCATGCCGTGGGTGTGCCAGCCGCTCAGGCTCGCTTGCAGCGCCAGGTGGCCCCACGCGGAACCGGTGTCGAAGGTGTGCCACAGCGCCGGCGTTTCTTCGGTGGCGCCCGGTGCGGTGAAGGTGGTTTTCGAAATCACGATCACCAGCGCCGACGCGTGCTGCGCCCAGCTGCGGTTGAATTCGTTGAGCAGGCCCAGGTAACGCTCCCAGTTCGGCGTGTCGCGACGGGCGTAGAGAAAACGCCACGGCTGCGAGTTGTACGCCGATGGCGCCCAGCGCGCGGCTTCGAAGAAGCTCAGCAGGGTTTCCTCGGAAATCGCTTCGCCGGTGAAGGCGCGGGGCGACCAGCGATCGGTGAACTGCGGGTGAATGGCGTATTCGGCAACGCGAGGGTTGGCACTCATCGAGAGATTCCTTGCTACGTTTGAGGATAGGTTTGAAGCAAAACCCGGCGGGATCAGTTGGGCTGAACGATGGGGGCTGTATCTGAAGCCGTGCAGTTCACCGGAATGCAACGCGGTCGAGCGTTAATGGCACCCAGCCAAGGCTTCTTGAGACTGGCAAAGCTACTTGGCCGCGCAAAAACTGACAAGCCCCGCACAACCGGCAGTCGCCAGCGCTTGGCCCACGGGGCCTTGGGCACTAGACTGGCGGCCTTTTCACCACCTGATGTAGATGCTTGAGCCATGGCCGCCAAAGTCGAACCGTTCTGGATACGCAAAACCCTCGATCAACTGGATCACGAGGAATGGGAATCGCTGTGCGACGGATGTGGCCTGTGCTGCCTGCAGAAGCTCGAGGATGAAGAAGACAACAGCGTCTACTACACGCGCATCGCCTGCAAACTGCTGGACCTGAAAACCTGCCAGTGCAGCGATTACCCGAACCGCATCAAGTTTGTCCCGGACTGCATCCAGCTCACCCCGGGCCAGGCCGAAGAGTTCAAATGGCTGCCGCCGACCTGCGGTTATCGGCTGGTCAGCGAGGGCAAGGATCTTCCGTTGTGGCACCACCTGGTCTGCGGTGATCGCGACGCCGTGCACCACGAACGGATTTCCCAGTCCGGGCGCATGCTCGCCGAAGGCAGCGTGCCGGAAGACGATTGGGAAGATCACCTGATTTTCCGGGCCGGCTAAGTTCTGAGGGGCTAAGTTCTGAGGAGTTAAGTTCTGAGGAGTAAGCCCCGCCGAGGATTCAAGTTTCAACAAGGAGTGTGTATGGCTGTGGGATTGCGCCGGACGCTGATCGTCGGACTGCTGATGCTGAGCGCGCCGGTGTGGGCGGCGAAGAAGGTCGATCTGGATTACCACGTGCGTCTGTTGCCGCAAAGCGATCAGGCGGAAGTGCGCCTGACCCTTGCCAAAGGCGAAGCCGTGCGCAGTCTGGATTTCGACCTCGGCGACGGCAGCCACTACAGCGACTTCAAGGCCGACGGCCAATGGCAATTGACGCCGGGCCAGCAGGCGCGCGGCATATGGCGCCCGACGGCGGACAAGGCCAGCCTGACCTACCGCGTACGCATCAGCCACGGCCGCAAGAACGGCAGCTTCGACACGCGCATGACCCCGACCTGGGCGTTGATGCGCGGCGATGAACTGGTGCCGCCAGCCAGGCTCGATCAGCAGGACGGCATCGAACTGGTCTCGCGCCTGCACTTCGAACTGCCCGACGGCTGGAAAAGCGTCGAAACCGCCTGGCCGCGCATCGGCAAGAACAAATTCCGCATCGACAATCCGTCCCGTCTGTTCGACCGACCCACTGGCTGGATGCTCGCCGGGCACCTCGGCAGCCGCCGCACGCGGCTGGGGGAAACCGAAGTGACGGTGGCTTCGCCGCAGGGGCAGGGCATGCGCCGGATGGACGTGCTGACATTGCTGACGTTTGTCTGGCCGCAGGTGCAAGCGGTGTTTCCCCGCCATCCGACCAAACTGCTGATCGTCGGTGCCAACGACCCGATGTGGCGCGGCAGCTTGGCGGCGCGGGAGTCGATCTACCTCAACACGCGGTTGCCGCTGGTCAGCGAAAGCGGCAGCAGCCCCTTGGTCCGCGAGCTGGCGCAGGTGTTCGGACGGATCAACGACGAGCAGCGCAGTGACTGGATAAAGGAAGGTTTCGCCGAGTATTACGCCGTCGAACTGGTGCGCCGCGCCGGGGGCATGAGCGACGAGCGTTATCAGGCATTGCAGGTAAAACTGGCCAAGGACAGCCAAAAGGTCAGCACACTGCGTGGCGAGCAGATCAGTCCGGCGCAGGTGTCCAAAGCGGTTCTGCTGTTACAGGAACTGGATCGCGAAATCCGTCTGAAGACCCGCAACAAACGGTCGCTGGACGATGTGCTGCGCGGGGCGATGCATCTGGGGACGGTGGATACCAAGGCGTTTGTGCAACTCGCCGAGAGTGTGATCGGCGAGTCGTCCAAGGTGCTTGATAGCGGTTTGCTTCAGTAGCGATCAGACCCCGGCCTTCGGCGACTTCACCGAATCATTGCCGGTCACGGTGGCGGTTCTGGTCGCCACTTCGGCATTGGCTTTCAGCTTGCTCAGTTCTTCACCGGCCCGCTCGATCTTCGTGCGCACGTTGTTCATGTCCTGACGGCTTTTCTCCAGCAGGCTTTTCACCGAACTGTGCCCGGTGATGCCACGGGCCATGGCCACGCCGCCAATCGCCACCTGAATCAAACCGAACACGCCGCCACGGCGCAGGCCCTTGCCGACCATGATCACGCCGCCGGCCAGCGAGCCGATGCGCTCCCAGCCTTCGACGTTCTGCTCGGAACGGGTCTGGAACGGGGTGGATTCGATACGCTCGACGCGTTTGAGCTCGGTCATGATCTTTCTCCAGGCATTGAGTAATGGATAAACAAGCTGACTGCGTGGGCGGTCAGCTCGTTCCATCGGATGTGCGGCGGTTCAGCGGAATTTCGGCCCGGAACGGGTGTTCAAGCCTTTGGCCATGCGGTCGTAAAGCACGACGTTGACCGTGGCGGCGAGGTTCATGCAACCGGTGGTCGGGATGTACACGACGTCTTCGCACCAGTCGCGGATCTCTTGATCCAGCGAGCCGTCTTCGGGGCCGAAGATGTACAGGGCGCGATCCGGGTGCGTGTATTCCGGCAGCGGGCGGGCGCCGTCGACCAGTTCCACGGCGACCGGGACGCAATTGAGCGGCAAGATCTTTTTCAGGTCGTCGATGCCGATCAGCGGGATGTCGTAGTGCACGCGCTTGGTGTCGGTGACGAAATCGGCGGCGCGCTCATAGCGCTTGCCGGTGTAGAACACGGTCGACACGCCGTAACAGCCTGCGGCGCGCATCACCGAACCGACGTTTTCCGGTGATTTGGGGTTATACAAACCAATGCAGCTGTACCGTTTGTCTGCCACGAGCGGGGTGCCTTCGGGAAAAAGAGGGCGATTATACGGGGATTGGGGGAGGGCGGGCAG
>NZ_JBYTBO010000025.1:0-83592 GCF_058789255.1 Pseudomonas sp. FW215-R2 | reverse complement strand
GGGCGGATTTATTTTAAAAATAAATCCGCCCCCTTTTTTGCTATTGGAATCCGTTTTCTGAAAATAAATTCGTCCCCTTTCCACATTAGGTTTTTCCATGTTTAACAGAAGCGATTTTGACAAACTCTCCGGGGAAGGAATGACTTATTGGAACGCGTGCGGTCGTTGTCGCGGTCTCTATTACGTCACCTATCCAGCAGTCGCCTTTGAATACCCCGACTCTGAAGAGACCATTCGCATAACTCGTGCGCCCAAACAGCAAGGCGAGAACGGACTGAAATTCTGGCTTCATGCGGAATGTGTAGATTGGCATCCAGATAGAGAAAGCTACTTCCTGGGCTACGTTTCTGACGCCAAGTTTGAAGAAATTTCGGAAGCTGTTTTCAATCAGATGGTCGCGGATCAGGCGCGGGATTTGATTGCTCCCCTCAAACAGCCGCTGCATGAGCCGAGCGGCTTCATCGGAGCGTTGTTGATGTATTCAATGAAGACGGAGTTCATCGTTTCACTGTTCGCGGAGTATGAAGAGGAGTACATCCATTTTTATTGGGACACAACATCATGAGCGGCAGGCAAGGGCCGAAAGCGGATGAAGTCGAACCCAGACTGTTGCCGAGAAGCGGCCGTTGCGAATGGCACGCTGATGGCTAGCGGCTACCTATTGCAACAGATAGGCCATTGCTTCCAGGCGGACGGGGCAGCACGCCGTATGGTTTGATTTTTTGTACATCCGCCTATCAGCGTTACGATAATGCTATGGACGAGAATGCGGACGAGTGACAGTGCGACGCGCCCATAAGCAATGCCAGTCAGTTGACTAGCCAATTTGTCGGTTGAAAACAGGCAATATACCGTGCCGTTTCATGTGGGCCGTCTGCAGATAGACCTCAATAAGGGATACCACCACCGGGTCAGAGATCGTAATGACTGCAATCCGTGCTTCACCGTCTTGAACGTGAGGCACTGGATTTTCGTCGTTCGCAAACCCTGTGAACCGATGGTTGGGATAGGTTCGCCAACCGTCTTCTCGGATGCTTGGCGTCTTAACATGGTCCCAGACCCGATGGTGCAGGTTGTTCCGGGTTGCCTTACCGATATAGAGGATTTGCCCTTCAGGGGTACCAAAAAAATACACGCCACTCTTGCATCCAACTCCATCGCCGGTGACCAGCATTCCCGCGTTTGTGGGGTCCGACCAGTCGCCGATGGCGGGACTGGCGTCACCAAAGGCGAGTTCTATTGTGACCTTGTCGAATATCGCAGGCATGGCCTGGGCAAGATCATTTACCAGGGTGAATGCTTCTTTGAAGTCCACTTTTTCCCTCTGTTCGCTATTCATTTAGGCCAGCTTTGGCATAACTTTTCAGTGGCGGCATCGGATTGCTGACGGGGAAAGCCGCGCTGATTTCCTCGGGGAACTTCATTTCTTACTTGATCCATGCGTGTGTCGACGAAGGGTAAACGCGATGGCGATAAACAGACCATCCTTCCAACAAGATCTTTCAAAAACAAAGGGTGAGGGCCGCTCTTGATCCACCCGTTTAACCACCCCAAAAAAACCTGTTTAAAAGACACCATCCGTTACGCCCTCAAGGCTACATCACCTTGCGTCATTGCCTACGACTACGCCAGAATCCGCTGGCTTGTGCGTCCAGGGCGCGGGTTTTATCGTTTCCGGGTCACTGAAAAACAGTGATCGGGTTTGGTAGCCCGGTTTACCTGTCGCATCGCAACACCAGTTTGCAGGGACTCTTTCGTCCTCTGTTTTATGGTGGCCATGCGTAGGGCGTCTTCGGACGCGCCGGGTATCCAGGTGACCGGTCTACCAACCTCCGTATGGCCACCACCCTCGTTTGGTAGCGAGGTTGATGGCTCCACTTTCTCACCCTGGAGTTACATCTATGATCAAACCAACACCCAACCCACCCGAAACCGACCCGGTTTCCCCCTACCAATTCCCCGATTCCCGAACCCTCAACGAAGCCGCCGAACGCGCCCTCGACCACTACCTCACCCCGCAACAACGCATCATGGGCAGTCACCACAAACACGATCCCATGTTCCTGGCCAACCCCGCCTACAACAGCGAATCCCTCCTGGCCAACGCCAGTGAATCCCTCGGCTCCGTCACCGAAATGCTCAACAACTTCGCTGCCATCCTGGAACCCGCCCACCGCAAAACCGCGCTGGGCATTGCGCAGGTGGTCATGGTTGCGGGGCTGGCGGTGAATCAGGCGCTGGATCATGTCGAGGTGAAGACCTGATCGGCTGATTGCTGTCGCTCAATAGCCGGAAAGAAAATGGCCGAGGTTGTCAGGTGTAGCTGACGACCTCGGCCATATTTTTATTTTTTTCAGCACATCTCAAAACAAAGGCAACAAAACAAAGATGCCTCTCTGACCGCTCTCTGCCCGATGATAGAATCCTGTTTTTGAAAAGGGAGTTTCATCTGTGGTGGCTGGAAAAAAGAATTGCCCCTATTGCGCAGAAGTCATCATGGCTGACGCCATTTTATGCAAGCACTGCCAATCCAACCTTGGGCAGAAAGTACGGATTGCGCCGGAAGCGGCACCACGGTCAGAAGGAAGAGTGCGCCTCCCCAGCAAACTTCTCGTTGGAATCATGACTGCCGTCACCTTGTACTGGGTTTTTGGTGTTTATCTCAGAGACAAGCCGCAAAACAACGAAGAAGCCCAAGTCCAGGATGCCATCGACCGATGCCGCCAGGAGGTAGAGAGCTACTCCGGCCCTGCACTCGGAAAAAGCGTAATCGCAGATGCCTGTCAGAAGCTGGAACACGAACTGCGCAAGAGTTTTAGCCACGCACCCTAGAACAAACCGATTACGAAGCCCGCCGTTGAGCGGGCTTTTTTGTTCTTGGGATCAGACCGGCATCCAGTTCGACAGCCTTGTCAGTCAGCGAGCTCTGAACTTTCCACCCGCTTGGTCACCACTTGGCGAGCATCCCGCCGTACCGCCTGCGGAGGCACGCCGAACCCCCGAATGAACGCTTCACGCATATGGCGCCGATCGCGAAAACCGGATTCGCTGGCGACCACATCGAGGGAATGTCGGCTTTGTTCGATCATCAATCGAGCGGCCTCCAGACGCAGGCCTTCGATGGCTTTGGCGGGGGATTGGCCGGTTTCTGCGCTGAATATGCGGGTGAATTGGCGAGGGCTCAGGTGCGCCACGCCGGCCAGTTCCTCGACACTGAGCGGTCGGCTCAAATGCTGTCGTGCATAGTTCAGCGCGCTTTGGATGCGGTCGGACTTGGGGGCGAGGTCGAGCATTTCCGAATGCTGCGACTGGCCGCCGGACCGGTGCTGATGCATCACCAGTTTGTGCGCCACCGAGCGGGCGACATCGGCGCCCAGATCCTTCTCCACCATGCCGACGGCGAGGTCGAGGCCGGCGGTCATGCCCGCAGAGGTCCAGAAGGGGCCGTCGACGATATAGATGCGGTCGACGTCAACGCTGATTTCGGGGTGACGCTTCTGCAACGCCTGCGCGTAGGCCCAGTGGGTCGTGGCGCGGCGTCCGGTCAACAGGCCGGCTTCGGCGAGGATGAAGCCGCCGGTGCAGATGCCGACAGTGCGCCGCGCCTGATTGCCGGCCTGACGCACGAAATCGAGCACCGCAGAGGCCGTATCGGTTTTTACCGGATCGTTGACCCCGACAACGATCCAGGTATCGGCCAGTCCGGGCGCCTCAAGCGGGCGGGTTTCCATGGCCAGCCCCAGTGAGGAGCGCACCATGCCGCCGTCCGGCGAGAAGTTTTCGACGCTGTAGAAGGGGTCTTCGGCGATCTGATTGGCAAACTCGAAAACGGCTTGAGTCGCCAGGGAGAGCACCTGGAAACCGTCGGTGAGCAAGTAGCCGATGCGATGCATGGTGTTTTCTCGGTTGTCCTGAATCACTACCATATACGTCATTTGAGATATGGCCAAGCCGTCGCATTCTGTTCTCCAGTACTTCCCACAACCCTGGAGACTCGACATGACTCAATCCCGCCTCGGTACCGCCCTGATCACCGGTGCGTCGTCCGGCATCGGTGCCATTTACGCTGAACGCCTGGCCCGTCGTGGCCATGACCTGATCCTGGTCGCGCGAAATCGCGATCGCCTGAATGTCCTGGCCAAGCGCCTGAGTGAAGAAACCGGCCGTCAGGTTGAAGTTCTGGCTGCCGATCTTTCCGACCGGGCCGATCTGGCACGGGTCGAAGATCGTCTCAAAACGGACGCCAGCATTTCTCTGCTGGTGAACAATGCCGGGGTTGGCGCGACTCAGCCCTTGCTGGACTCGGACGTCGACAAACTCGACGACTTGCTCACGCTCAACGTGAACGTGCTGATGCGACTGACTTACGCGGCTGTTCCAGGCTTCGTCGCCCGCGGCGGCGGCACGCTGATCAACATCGCCTCGATCGTGGCCATCGCCCCGGAGGTGTTGAATGGTGTTTACGGCGGCTCCAAGGCTTTCGTCCTCGCGTTCAGCCAATCCTTGCGTCATGAACTGGCGGACAAAAATGTCCGGGTCCAGGTGGTGCTGCCCGGCGCGACGGCCACCGAATTCTGGAGCGTGGCCGGCACACCGCTGGAGCACCTGCCGGAAGCGATTGTGATGCGGGCGGACGATATGGTGGACGCTTCGCTGTCCGGCCTTGACCAAGGCGAGTTCGTCACCATTCCGGCGCTTCCTGAAATCGCCGACTGGAATGCCTACGAGGCGGCGCGCCAGAAGCTGATGCCTGATCTGTCGCGCAGTGAGCCGGCTGCACGCTATCGCGACTGATGCAAAAAAGGGGACGGATTTATTTACTGAAAATAAATCCGTCCCCTTTTCCCGCTTTTCCCGTTGGCGCGCCGCTCCTGCCAGCCGGACAGGGATCCCAATGGGCGCACAGGTTGTCATGGAAAATCAGGAGTGAACCGGGTAATCCACGTAGCCACGCTGGTCGCCACCGAAGAAGGTGCTCGGGTCTGGGGTATTGAGCGACAACCCGTCGCGAATTCGCCTTGGCAGATCGGGGTTGGCCAGAAACGGCCTGCCGAACGCGATGATGTCCGCGCGGCCATCAATCAGGGCCTGTTCCGCCGTCTCGGGGTCGTAGCCTCCGGCGATCATCAGCACGCCATCCCAGGCCGCACGCAGCTGACTGATGATGGCATCCCAACGCGGATCGTAGTTTTCATCCTTGACGGTGCCTACGACGGCGGGCTCGACCAGATGCAGGTAGGCCAGTTTCCAGCGATTCAACGAACCCACGATATAGCCGAACGTTGCTTCAGGCGTCTCATCACCCATGCCCATGAAGCGCCCCATCGGCGTCAGACGAACGCTCACGCGCTCTTCACCGATTTCGTCGACCACGGCGGCGACCACTTCCAGCAACAGGCGTGCACGATTTTCCAGGTTGCCACCGTACGAATCTTCACGCTGGTTACTGTTGCTGTTGATGAATTGATCGAGCAGATAACCATTGCCCGCGTGAATTTCCACGCCATCCATCCCGGCGTTCAGCGCATTGCGCGCGGCCCGGCGGTAGTCGCTGATGATGTCGGCAATTTCCGACGTCTGCAGTGCGCGCGGTACCGGCACATCTCCCCAGATACCGTTGCCATCCGCGTCGACGATGAAGGTCTTGCCCGGTACGGGCAATGCGCTCGGGGCCACCGGCAATGCGTTGTCCGGTTGAAAGCTGGGGTGTGATACGCGACCCACATGCCAAAGCTGCATGAAGATCAACCCGCCGGCCTCGTGTATCTGGCTGCTGACTTCGCGCCACGCTTGCACCTGTTCATCGCTGTAGATTCCAGGCGTCCAGGCATAACCCTGGCCCTGGCGGGAAATCTGCGTTGCTTCGGTGATGATCAACGCGGCACTCGCACGTTGGCGGTAGTACTCGGCGTTCATGGCCGTCGGAATGTCGCCGGGTTGTCCGGCGCGCGAGCGGGTCAACGGCGCCATCGCCACTCGATGGGGGAGTGTGTAGGGGCCCAGGGCGATAGGGCGGAACAGGTGCTGCGTCATGAGTGTTCTCCAGTCTTTGAAAAGCGTCGGCAGAGGGTGTCGGACGTTGGGTTGGGTCTGGCACCGGATGGCCTTACGTTAAGCGGCTGCGCAGCGCTTGATAATCCATGCGTGTCGCTACGCTGCATTGCGTGAAGTGCAACGCTGCGACGTTCAGGACGGTTGATCCGAGCGGGTCAGGGGAAGGTTCAACCAGCGCCGGCCGGTGGCGTTCGCCACGGCATTGCCGATGGCCGCCGCCATCGGGCCCTGGACGATTTCGGCAGCCCCCAGAAACGGTTGTCCCGGTTGGTCGAGCAGATGAACGTCGACCTTTTTTGGTACCTGCGGGAAGCGCAGGATCGGGTAGCCACTCCAGTCGTAGCTGCGTATGCCGCCGGCGTCATAGGCGACTTTTTCATACAGTGTCCAACTGGTGGACTGGACAATCCCGCCTTCGACCTGGTTGCGCAGCCCATCGGGATTGACGATCTGTCCCACGTCCACTGCCGTGACGACATGATCGATCTGCACTTCGCCGGTCTGCGGATGCACCCGAAGACGCACGGCGATGGCGCAATAGCCCATGATGTTTTTGTAGCGAGCGAATGCGAAGCCGAGGCCCGTGCCAGGCTCGCTGCTTTTTTGCGGCCAGTCGACGGCGTCGCGAACCTTTTCCACCACGGCCCGTGCCCGGGAATCCGTCAGGTGTGCAAGGCGCAAGGCAACCGGATCGACCCCGGCCCTGGCGGCAAGCTCGTCCAGGCACGCTTCAATCGCGAAGATGTTGATGTGCGCGCCCAGCGAGCGCATGGCCGAGGTGCGAAACGGCATCTCGGTGACGAAATTCATGTTGATGCGTTTGGAGGCCAGCGCGTACAGCGGCACTGCATTGCGATCGCCGTCGCCTTCAGGTTGTGCGATCGGCACCGAAGGCGCGGAGACGAAGGGTCGAGCCAGAAGTCGCGCTGGAAGCAATCGTCCGGCATTGACGATGCGTTCGTTGTGCGGCGTTGTCCACAGTTCATAATTCCAGTCCTGCATTCTTCCGTATGCATCAAGGTTGGCTTGCACTTCGGTGACCATCGCTGAACTGTAAGGCTCCCAGAGGTTCTCCTGTTCGCGCATCCACTGCACTCGCACCGGCGTGCCCGGCAAGCGCATCGCAATCAACGCCGCGTCAGCCGCTGCATCGTCTGCGCCGTTGTGGCCATAACAGCCGGAACCCTCGGTATGGATACAGCGAACGCGCTCTGGCGGTAATCGCACCATTTCGGCGATCCCGGCACGCAGGGGATACACACCCTGGGTGTGGGTCCAGACGGTGAGGGTGCCGTCATTGAACCAGGCCACGGCGCATGACGGGCCGATGGAGCCGTGCATCAGATACTGCTTGGTCACGCGTGCGCGATAGCTGTTGTCGGTCGTACCCCGCGGCGTGCCCTCCTGGCTGATGGGGTAGCGGCGTGAGGGGAGGCTCTCGAGCAATGCATGAATGTCCTGCGCTTCGGGTATCGCCTGCCCGCCAGTCCAGCGCGCCGATTCGTATCCGCTGCGCATGGCTTTGATTGCTTGCCACTCGTCACGCGCCACTACGGCCAGATAGTTGCCGTCGCGAATCACCTGCACCACACCGGACTGCGTTTTGATCGACTGCGCGTCGAAGGCTTCCAGCGTGCAGCCTGGCCGAGGCGGGCGAATGACCCGGGCGTGCAACATGCCCGGCAGCCGTATGTCCTGAACAAACGCGGCGCCGCCGCTGACTTTGGCCGGAATATCCAGCCGTTGCAGCGAATGGCCGATCACCTTGAATGACGTCGCGGACACGCTCGGCGATTCGGGCTTGGCGTAGAGGTGCAGATCGACGTTTCTGACGGCATCGGCGTAGGACATTCTTTGTCCGGTGGGGCCGTGAATGATGCCTTCCCGAGTCGTCAGTCGGGCAGGTGCCATCTCCCAGCTTCGCCCGGCCGACGCCAACAGCAGCTCACGCACCTGTGCCGCCGCGTTGAACAGCGCGGTTCCGCTGTCGAAAATACTGTGGCTGCCGGCGGTATAGCCTTCGTTTGGCGTCAGTGCAGTGTCGGCGGTAAGCAGGTTGATCGCTGTCGGGGACACCTCCAGACGTTCAGCGGCAATTTGCAGCAAGGCTGTTTTGACGCCGGTGCCCAGTTCAACCTTGCCGGTGTAGACGGTGATGCCTTCAGGGCCGACGCGGATCCAGGCATCAAGCCAGGGGTTGGTGCGCAGGCTGCCGGGGAGGTCAGGCGCCAGCACCACGGTGCCAAGCGTATCGACTTCGGTGTCCGCCCAGGCACGCCGCGTTGCAGGCACCAGGGTAAACGCTACCAGTAAGGCGCCTCCACGCAAGAACGCGCGGCGACTGTAATCGACCTCTTTGACCCCTGTCATGGTGCGCTCCCGTTTTGCCCGGCCACCAGGCTGATCGCTTCGATAATCCGCAAGTGAGTGCCGCAGCGACACAGGTTGCCTGCCATGTGCTCGCGAATGGTCTGTTCGTCCGGGTGTGGGTTGCTTTCCAGCAACGCCTGCGCGCGCATCAACATGCCGGCAATGCAGTAACCGCACTGGGCCGCCTGTTTGTCGATAAAGGCTTGCTGCAAAGGGCCGGGGTGTTCGACGGTGCCGAGGCTTTCGACCGTTCGGACTTTTTTGCCATCGAGGCCCGCGCAGGGTGTCAGGCAGGAAAAGACAGGCTTGTCATCGACGATGACGGTGCAAGCGCCGCATTGCCCCAGGCCGCAGCCGTACTTGGCGCCGTTCAACCCCAGATGATTGCGCAGCGCGTAGAGCAGCGGCATGTCAGGTTCCAGCTCCAGAGTCTGGACGGCGCCGTTGACGTTGAGCGTGAGTTGGGTCATTTCGTCTCCTGACGTAGCGCTTCGAGGGTGGCAGAAAGGTCGGTCCAGGGCTGGTCGGGTCTGGCTTGTCGACGCAGGTATGTCGCCAGGGCTGTGAGTTGATCGTTGTCGAGACTGGCGGCAAACGGCGGCATCACCGGCCCGGGCAAACCCGGTGTTGCCGGGACACCTTCGAGTACCGTTTTCAGGAAGTTGCGCGGGTGTAAGGCTTGCAGCGCTGAGGTGCGATCCAGCGACGGACGCCCGTCGATTTCGCGCATCGGTGCTGCGGAGGCATGGCAACCGGCGCAGGCGCTGGCGAACAGCAAGGCGCCCGTGGACGGATCTGAAGGGCCTGCATTTGTCGTTGCGACATGCGTTTCGGTGATCGTTTTTTTTGCCGGCAGGCTCAGCAGATATTCGGCAATCGCCTGTGCATCACCGACCGGCAAGCTGGCCAGACCGAGGCTGACCGGGCGCATCGGGCCGGCCGCCGTGCCGTGTCCGTCCACCACTTCTGCCCGCAGGTAGCTCACCAACTGATCGTTGCTCCACGCGTTTGCACGGTGAGCCATGCCGAGCAGCGATGGCGCTTCCCAGCCATCAACAGCACCGCCCGACAAGCTTTCGCCGGACTTCTCGGCACCGATCAGGTTCAACGGAGAATGACAGCCTGCGCAATGGCCGGGCCCTTCGACGAGGTAACGCCCACGATTCCAGGCATCAGACTGCTGCGCCATCGGCGTCAGTGGTTTTGCATGCAGGAACAGCAGATTCCAGAACGACACCAGCGGGCGAATGTTCATCGGGAAATTCATGCGGTTCTCGCGGGCCGGCGAGTTCACGGCCGGGCCGCTCATCAAATACGCATAGGCGTCGGCGATGTCGTCTGCGGTCATGCGCCGGTAGTGAACGTACGGAAAGGCCGGGTACAGGAAGTGGCCGTCGCGGGCGATTCCTTCACGCATCGCCCGTTCGAACGCCGGCAGCGACCATTGCCCAATGCCGGTCTGCGGATCGGGTGTGATGTTGGTGCTGTAGAGCGTGCCGAACGGCGTCACCAGGGGCAGTCCCCCCGCCAGGTATTGGCCGCCGGGACGTGTATGACACACCGCACAGTCACCGGCCTCGACCACTCGCGCACCGCGCTGCAGTTGCTCGGAACTGAATGTTCGCGGGCGTTCGACGGGCGCAATCGCCGGGTGCCACATCAGTACGACGGCCCCGATTGCACCGACCGAAGCGAGGACTGCTGCGCTGATCCATAGAGGCCTGGATCTCAAGAGCCTGCTTTTCATGAGGGTTTGACACACGAGAGGCGCGCGGCGGGCATTGATGACGGATTCGGGATCATGAACAGCTCCTTGTGCGACCGGGGGAAGGGCGCCGATGGGGAGCCCTGCGCCAGGTGCCCAAGGGTAGAGAAGGCGCTGGTGTTCGAGTATTGCCGGGCCGCGCAATAGCGTATTGCGCCAACCGCAACGCTCTGGGCGTTGCGGATGGCGCATCACTCAATTGCCCGAAGGATGGATTCTCGGTGTCGACCGGAGCCCTTAGCCTTGCCATCACTTTTACGAATCAGATGAGGTGTCACCATGCTCACGGGTAACCCGGCTGCGGCGGCCAAGGCCGAACAATCCGCTTCACTCTCCGGTCTGATGGTCGCGTTCCTTGCGTTTTGCTGTGGCGCGGTCGTGGCCAACCTCTATTACGCTCAACCTATTGTCGAACTGATCGCGCCGCAGATCGGTCTGTCCAGCGCCAATGCCAGCCTGATCGTTTCACTCACTCAAATGGGTTATGCGTTGGGTCTGTTGTTGCTGGTGCCGCTGGCCGATCTCATGGAGAACCGACGTCTGGTGGTGGGTTTCACGCTGGCGGCGAGCGTGGCCCTGATGTGTGCCGGCTTCACGCATTCGCCATCGATGTTCCTCGTTTTGTCGTTGCTGATCGGTCTTACCTCGGTGGCGGTGCAGATTCTGGTGCCACTCGCAGCGCATCTGGCGCCCGAAGCAACCCGTGGCCGCGTGGTGGGTAACATCATGAGCGGTCTGTTGCTGGGCATTCTGCTGTCGCGTCCGCTGTCGAGCCTGCTGGTGGAAGTGTTCGGTTGGCGCGGGGTGTTTTTCAGCGCGGCGGCACTGATGGCCTTCATCGCCCTGATCACCGCGATTGCGCTGCCGCGTCGTGTTCCGACACATCAGGCGACTTACGTGGCGTTGATCGGCTCGGTGTTTGCGCTGGCCCGTCGTCATCCGGTTCTGCGCCAGCGCTCCTTGTATCAGGGATTGTTGTTTGCCAGCTTCAGTCTGTTCTGGACCCTCGCGCCCATCGAGCTGATGCGTCACCACGGTTTCAGCCAGGTACAGGTTGCGATTTTTGCATTGGTCGGCGCCGTCGGTGCAGTCGCAGCGCCGATTGCCGGACGCCTGGCCGATGCCGGGCATGGCCGGCGCGGGACACTCGTTGCACTGCTGCTGGCACCGGTCTCATTGTTGATCGCCGCGTTGCCCGGCAGCAGTTACATCTGGCTGGTGGTCTGTGCGGTGCTGCTGGATTTCGCCGTGCAACTGAACATGGTGCTGGGCCAGCGTGAGGTTTACGCCATCGATCCGCATAGCCGTGCGCGCCTCAATGCCGTGTACATGACCAGCATTTTCGTGGGCGGGGCGTTGGGATCGCTGGTGGCGAGCCCCCTCTACGAGCATTTCGGCTGGCACCTGTCTGCCGTCACCGTGGCATTGCTGCCGGCACTGGCCCTGGCGATGTTCCTGGGGCGCAAGGCAAATGCCTGAGGAACTGGCATCGAAGAGTCCGAGGGGGCACGGTCATACAAGACGCCTGGCGTTCGGTGATGCACAATCATCGCCGTTCCTTTTTGACCGGGTTGCGCTTATGGACAAGTTACTGGCACTGAAGATGTTTGTTGAAACCGTGCGGTGCGGCGGATACTCCTCTGCGGCGCGCAAACTCGGTATTTCGACTTCATCGGTGACTCGCCAGGTCGCGGGGCTGGAACACGAACTGGGTGCCAGTCTCCTCAACCGCACGACTCGCAACACCAGTGTGACCGTCGCCGGGCAAAACTATTTCGAGAAGGCCGTGGCCATTCTCGATGCCATCGACGAGGCTGACGCGGTCGTCGCCGACCGTGGAAGCGAGGCGCAAGGGCGCTTGCGCATCAGCGTTCCGGTGGAGTTTGGTCGAAGGATCATCGCCCCCCATCTGGGCCGATTGCTCGAGCGACATCCGGGACTGGAATTGAGCATTTCGTTGAGCGATCAGGTCAGCGACCTGCTGAGCGAGCAGATCGATGTGTCGGTGCGTCTCGGGTCGACAGTGGTCAGTGAAGACATCGTCAGCAAGCGGGTCGGCGCGTTCGAACGCTGGGTGGTGGCCAGTCCGGATTACCTGAGCCGTCACCCGGTGCCGTGTCATCCCCGTGACTTGCTTGAGCACTCTTGCCTGCGCTTCGATTACGGTGGCCCGCACCAGAACTGGACGTTCCAGGGTGATGAGGAAACCCTCCAGTTGAATGTGCACGGCCGCCTGCAAAGCAACAATGCCGACATCCTGCGAGAAGCGGCAGTGGCGGGTGGCGGGGTGACATTGCTGGCCGATTGGCTGGCGCGCGACGATGTCGCTGCAGGCCGGCTGACGCGATTGCTGGCAGGTTATGAGATCAATCCCGGCAGTGCGAGCAGTTGCATCAATGTGCTGTATTTGCCCAATCACCGGGGTTCAAGCCGGATCAATGTGTTCATTGATTTTCTTGAAGAGCTTCTTGCGTCAGGTTCATAGACCTCACGTACGACATCCATGTCCCTTTGATGTCGTCACAGTGGCGTAGGAAGTCTCCGATACTTATTTCGCGGTTTCCTACATTTTGTTTGCCTCTCCAGCAAAAAACGTGGTTATTATCCGGCGGCGCTTCGGGTCACAAACCCGGCGTCAGAAGATTGCCGTGTGTCTACAGACCCCGGCAGTCGCAGCCGATCGGGACCACCCTGGCGCTGTCACCCACCGCGCAGGCTGTTCCTCGTCGTTGACCCTCAAATGGAAGTCGAGGTTTCAATTGATCACGCGGTTTGCAATCGACGATGCATTGGACAGGGCGACGGACGTCGTCAACGATTCTGTCATCTCCCCAGCCGTTCGCGCTGACCGCGCCGCGGTGTTTTTCGCCAGCCTTTCTCCCCCCGGTTTCCTGCGTGTGCCTGCGTGCGACGCGAGTCTGCATGCGCGCGCCGCGCCATCTTCCTGAATTCGAATGACCGAACCGGTAATTGCTGCCGGGGCCTGACTGGCAGGGCGCGTGCTGTCTCTGCCTGATCACAAAAATAATGCAGTCATGGACGGTAGCTTCCGATGCTCGACAACACTTCCTTGCGTGGGACGAATCCCGCGCAGCCCGACGTTTCATCCTTGATTCCGTTCGACACCGATCTGTGTGTGCACGGTCTGTTTGAAGCGCAGGTGCTGCGCAACCCCGAGGCCATTGCCGTACGCTGGCAGGAAGAGGCGCTCAGTTACCGCGATCTCAACACCCGCGCCAATCGCCTGGCCCATCACCTGTGCAGCCTCGGAGTCGGGCCGGATGTGCGGGTCGGGCTTTGTCTTGAGCGCTCTCTGGAGATGCTGGTGGGCGTGCTCGCGGTGCTCAAGGCCGGTGGCGCCTATGTGCCGCTGGATCCGGCGTATCCGACGGCGCGGCTGGCGCACATGCTGGCCGACAGCGCGCCGCCGGTGGTGCTGACCCAGAGCCAGGCGCGGCATGTCTTGTTGGCCGCGCTTGAACAATCGGCCACTGCACCGACGGTGCTCGACCTGGGCGATTCAACACATTGGGCTTCACAGTCACCTGACAATCCCGATCCCTACGCGACAGGCCTGACACCTCGGCACCTGGCCTATGTGATCTACACCTCGGGGTCGACCGGTACCCCGAAAGGCGTGATGGTCGAGCACCGCGGGCTGATCGCCGTGAGCGCTGCCTGGGCGCAACTCTATGCGCTGGATGAGCCGATCAATCACCTGCAAATGGCCGGTTTTTCCTTCGACGTGTTCAGTGCAGATCTGATTCGTGCGCTGGGGTTTGGCGGCACACTGGTGCTGTGCCCTCGGGACACTTTGATGGATCCGCCGGCCCTGTATCGCCTGATGCGCGAAGAGCAGATCGGTTTTGCCGACTTCGTGCCGGCGCTGCTCAACCCTTTGCTGGCCTGGGTTGAAGAGACCGGCCATGACTTGTCGTTCCTGCGCACCGTGGTCGGCGGCTCGGACATCTGGACTGCCCACAGCGCACGGCAATTGCGCAGGTTGTGCGGTGAGCGGGTGCAGATCGTCCAGGCCTATGGCGTCACCGAAGCGAGCATTGACAGCACCTGTTTCGAGTTCACCGACGCCAGTCAGGTCGACACTGTGCTGCCCATCGGTCGGGCACTGCCCAATACCCGGATTTATTTGCTCGATGCTCAAAGTGCACCTGTTGCGGAGGGTGTCGCAGGCGAGCTGTACATCGGTGGCGTCGGCGTGGCGCGGGGTTATCTGAACCTGCCGCAACTTACCGTCGAGCGCTTCATCGACAACCCGTTCGTGGCGGGCGAACGCATGTACCGAACCGGGGATCTGGCGCGTTATCGGGCCGACGGCCAACTGGAATTCCTCGGCCGCAACGACTCCCAGGCCAAGTTGCGCGGCCTGCGCCTGGAGCTGGGAGAAATCGAAACCCGGCTGGCGGACATTGCGGGCGTGCGTGAAAGCGTGGTGCTGCTGCGTCAGGACGGCCTCGGTGAACCTCGACTGGTCGCTTATTACTGCGAAAAACCGGGCACAACGCTGAGCCCGCGTTCCCTGCGTGACCAGCTGAAAATCAGCCTGCCGGATTACATGGTACCGACCGCGTTCGTGCGTCTGCATGCGCTGCCGCTGACCGCCAACGGCAAGGTCGATCGGCCCAATTTGCCGGCACCGGACGTTGAGGCATTCGACCAACGGGATTACCAGGCACCACAAGGCTCGCTGGAAACCGCGCTCGCCGCGATCTGGGCCGAAGTGCTCGGCGTCGAACGGGTCGGGCGTGAGGATCAGTTCTTTGCCCTCGGCGGTCATTCGCTGCTGGTGATGCGCGTGCTGGCGCAGATTCGTCATACGCTGGGGCTGGAAGTCGCGCCTTCGACGTTGTTTGCCGCACCCGTGCTGGCAGCGTTCGCCGAACGGCTGCAAGCCAGTCAGGCTGCGGCTCGTCCAGCCATTGCGGCCCTTTCACGGTCGGGCGCGCAAACGTTGTCGTCTGCCCAGCAGCGCCTGTGGTTTCTGGCGCAAATGGAGGGAGGCAACGCGGCGTATCACATGCCGCTGAACCTGCGCTTGCGTGGTTCACTGGACGTGGCGGCACTCGAACGCAGCTTCAATCAACTGGTGGCACGCCATGACGCGCTGCGCACCACCTTCATCGCCGTTGAAGGGGAAGGGCGGCAGCAGGTTTCACCGCCCGCGCACAGCATTCGACTGACCGTAACCGATCTGCAAGGTCCCGATGCTCAAGAACGTCTGACCCATCTGATCGACGAGGAGGGCGCCCGGCCGTTCGACCTGAGCTGCGGCCCGCTGATGCGCGTAAGTCTGGTGCGACTGGCAGCGGATGACCATGTGTTGCTGCTGACCCAGCACCACATCATCTCCGATGGCTGGTCGATGGGTGTGCTCACCCGGGAACTGGGGCAACTGTACGAAGCGGCGTTGCAGGATCGCGACGATCCGCTGCCGCCATTGCCCGTGCAGTACGTGGATTACGCGGTGTGGCAGAAACAATGGCTGACCGGTGACGTGCTGGAACAGCAAAACCGCTATTGGCGCGAAACCCTCACCGGCGCGCCGGTGTTGCTGGAGTTGCCGACCGATCACAAGCGTCCGCCCGTGCAGGATTACCTCGGCGGTTTTGTGCCGCTGGTCTTCGACGAAGCGTTGACCGCATGCCTGAAAGCCCTGGGCATGCAGCAAGGCACCACGCTGTTCATGAACTTGCTGGCCGGTTTTTCGCTGCTGTTGTCGCGCCTGTCGGGGCAGGACGATGTGGTGATCGGTGTGCCGTCGGCCAACCGTCCGCAACAAGAACTGGAGGGGTTGATCGGCTTCTTCGTCAACACCCTGGCCCTGCGCATGACCCGATCGGGTTCGCCGTCGGTGGCGCAATGGCTGCAACAGGCGCGGCGGGTCGCGCTGGGCGCTCAGGAGCATCAGGATTTGCCGTTCGAGCAAGTGGTGGAGTTGCTTAATCCGTCGCGCAGTCTGGCACACAGTCCGCTGTTCCAGGTGCTGTTTGCCTGGGAGCAGGATCAGGATTCCGATCTGCTGCTGACCGGGCTTGAAGTCACGCCGGTCGAGAGCAGTCATCACGTGGCCAAGTTCGATCTGCAACTGGCGCTCCATGAGCGAGACGGACAGATTGTCGGCGGTCTGGAATACGCCTCTGGCCTGTTTGAACGCGGCACTGTCGAGCAGTTTGGCGAGTGCCTGCGTCGGGTACTGACGCAGATGGTCGAGGACAGCGAACAGTCGCTGGCGGGGATCAAGCTGCTGAGCACCGAGCAACATCAGCAGATTGTTCACGACTGGAACCGCACTTCACGCGATACGTCGTCACTGCCCGATTGCGTGGCGCGATTCGAGACCCAGGCTCGGCAACGTCCCGAAGCCGTGGCGCTGCTCGCCGAGCGCGAGCAACTGAGCTACGGCGAACTGAATCGAGCTGCCAACCGTCTCGCGCATTATCTGATCGAGCAAGGCGTCGGCCCTGAACATCGCGTCGGCCTGTGCCTGGAACGCTCGCCGCAAATGGTCATCGGCCTGTTGGCAATCCTAAAGGCCGGCGCGGCATACGTGCCATTCGACCCGGCGTACCCGAGCGAGCGTCTGGCGTTCATGTTCAGCGACGCCGCGCCGACCTTGCTGTTGACGCAATCGAGCCTGATGGCCGGGCTGCCGGCCAACGAGACGAAGATCTGCTGCCTGGACGCGGACGCATCGCAATGGGCACAACACCCAACTGATGATCCGCAGGTCTCGGTGAGCCCGGAACACCTGGGCTACGTGCTCTACACCTCCGGCTCCACCGGGCGCCCGAAAGGTGTGGCCCACAACCGTCGCGCGCTGGATAACCTGATCGCCTGGCAACTCGATCAAGCTGTGGCACCGCAGCGCGTGCTGCAATTCGCCTCGCTGAACTTCGATGTCTCTTTCCAGGAAATCTGCAGCACGCTCTGCCAGGGCGGCAGCCTGTTGCTGATGACCGAAGACAGTCGCAAGGACCTCGCCGCGCTGCGCCCCACACTCGTAGCCGAAGGCGTGCAGCGAGCATTCCTGCCATTCGCCGTGTTGCAGCAACTTGCCGGCCTGACCGAGGCCGATGCACCGATGCCGGCCGGCGGCTGCGAGATCATCACCGCCGGTGAAGCCCTGCAAATCAATGACGAGCTACGCGGTTTTGTCCGTGGACTGGGCGGCGCGCAGTTGCACAACCAGTACGGGCCGACCGAAACCCATGTGGTCAGTCAGTTCAGCCTTGACTGCAACGAGGCCGAATCCTGGCCGGACGCGCCGCCCATTGGCCGTCCCATCGCCAACGCGCGGCTGTACGTGCTGGACGAACATCTGAATCCGGTGCCGGTCGGCGTGGCGGGCGAGTTGTACATTGCTGGCACCTGCCTGGCCCGGGGTTATCTGAATCGCCCGGACCTGACCGCCGAACGCTTCCTGCCGGACCCGTTTACTGACGAACCGGGCGCGCGGATGTACCGCAGCGGCGACCTCGCGAAGTTCCAGGCCGACGGCAACGTGCAGTACCTGGGTCGTATCGATCAACAGGTGAAACTGCGCGGCTTCCGCATCGAGCTCGGCGAGATCGACAGTCTGTTGCACCAGCAACCCGGCGTGCAGGAAGCCGCCGTGCTGTTGCGCGAAGAAGTGGCCGGGGACAAGCGTCTGGTGGCCTATGTGGTCGGCTCCGCGACCAGTGAGTTCTTGCGTGCCGAACTGCAACGTCAGTTGCCTGAACACATGATCCCGAGTGCCTGGGTCCGGCTTTCGCAACTGCCGCTGACCCGCAACGGCAAGCTCGACCGACAGGCGCTGCCGGCACCGGAACGCAGCGCCGGGGCGACGTACGAGGCGCCGCGCAACGACATTGAACGGCAGATGGCCGAAATCTGGGCCGAAGTGCTCAAGTGCGAACGGGTGGGCATCCACGACAACTTCTTCGACCTCGGCGGCCATTCGCTGCTGGCGACGCGGATGATCTACGCGATCAATCAGCGCATGGGCGCGCAGTTGTCCCTGAGCAGCCTGTTTCAGACGCCGGTGTTGCTGGATCTGGCGGCGCAGGTTTCGCGTGATGACCAGAGCATTGAACCTGCGTTTATCCAGATCGAGCCGGATCGCGCTAATCGACATGAACCGTTCCCTCTGACCGATATCCAGCAAGCCTATTGGTTTGGTCGCGAAGCCACGGTCAGCCTCGGAGGCGTCAGCGCCCACGGTTACGAAGAACTGCGTATTCCCGAATTCGACGCGGAACGTTTCGAGCTAGCGCTGAACCGCATGATCCTGCGCCACGACATGCTGCGCGTGGTGTTCCTCAGCGACGGCACGCAACAGGTGCTGGCGCAGGTGCCGACCTATCGCATGACTCGCAGCGACCTGCGCGGTTTACCCGCCGAAGAGGCGCAGCGCACGCTGGAAGCAACCCGCGAACGTCAGTCCCATCAAGTGCTGGACGCCAGTCGCTGGCCGCTGTTCGAGTTCAGCCTGTCGCTGCTCGATGACGGCATCACCCATTTGCACATCAGCCTCGATGCGCTGATCGTCGACGCCGCGAGTACGCAGATTCTCGCGCGCGAACTGATGGCGTTCTACGTCGATCCGACGCTGGAACGGGCAGAACCGGGTCTGACTTTCCGCGACTACGTGCTGGCCGAACAGCAACTGCGCAGCGGCCGCCGCTACGAGCAGGCGCTGGGCTACTGGCGCGAACGGGTGACCACTCTGGCCCCGGCGCCGGATCTGCCATTGGTGCGCCAACCCGAGAGCATTGCCAACCCGCACTTCACCCGGCGCGACCGCGACATGTCGGCGGCGCAGTGGGCGCAACTCAAAGCCGTGGCCAAACAGTTTGCGGTGACGCCGTCGGTGATGCTCCTGACCGCGTTCAGCGAAGTACTGGCGCTGTGGAGCCGAACGCCGCGTTTCACCCTGAGCCTGCCACTGTTCAACCGCATGCCGCTGCATTCGGATGTCGACGAAATCATCGGCGACTTCACCTCGCTGGTGTTGCTGGAAGTCGGCATCGACGGGACACAAACCTTTACCGACAAGGCCCGCGCGGTGCAGGCGCAGCTGTGGCGCGACATCGACCATTCGGTGGTCAGCGGTGTGCGGGTGCTGCGTGAATTGTCCCAGGCCCGGGGCGTGCAGCAGACGGCGATGCCGATCGTGTTCAACAGCACGCTGTCGGAAGCAGCGCCGGAGCTGGCCGAATTCAACCTGGCCGACGCGCTGAATGCCAAACACATGCACAGCATCACCCAGACCCCGCAGGTGTGGCTCGACCACACGTTGCTGGAGCTGGAAGGACGCCTGTTGTTCAACTGGGACAGCATCGACGAACTGTTCCCGGAAGGGATGATCGAGCAGATGTTTGTCGCCTACAACGCGTTGCTGGATCGCCTGTGCGAGCCGCAAGCATGGGCTGCGAACACGCCACAATTGTTGCCGCAGGCACGGTTGCCAGCGCCGGTCGACACTCAGAAAACGCTGCCCCTGATGCACGAACTGTTCGAGCATCAGGCCCTTGTCACGCCGAATGCACTGGCGGTAATCGGCGCGCGACAACTGACTTACGCCCAGCTACGCAATGAGGCCCGGCAACTCGGCGCCCGCCTGCAAGCGCAGGGCGTGCTGCCGAACCGGTTGGTCGCGGTGGTGATGGAGCGCGGCTGGGAACAAGTGGTGGCGACCCTGGCGATTCTGTATGCCGGCGGCGCTTACCTGCCCATCGAACCGAGTCAGCCAGCAGAGCGGCTGCGGCATATTCTGGAACGGGCGGAGGCGAGCCTGGTCCTGACCCAAACGGCGCTGCTCGACAAGATCGAATGGCCGGCGCAGGTCACGGCCATTGCCGTGACCGAAGAAGTCTCAACCGATGCATTGCCACTGCAACCGGTGCAGGTGAACGAAAGCGACCTCGCTTACGTGATCTACACCTCGGGCTCCACCGGCCAGCCGAAAGGCGTGGTGATCGACCATCGAGGTGCGGTCAACACCTTGCTCGACATCAACCGCCGTTTTGCCGTCGGCCCGACCGACCGTGTCTTGGCGATCTCGTCGCTGAGTTTCGACCTGTCGGTCTATGACTTCTTCGGCACGCTGGCCGTGGGCGCGGCAGTGGTCATCCTCGACCCGCAACTGACCCTCGATCCGGCGCACTGGCTCGAATTGATCAAGCGTCATCAGGTCAGCCTGTGGAACTCGGTACCGGCGCTGCTCGGCATGCTGGTCGAGTACGTGGAGGGCGAGGGTGGTGCATTGCCCGCCAATCTGCGGGTGGCGATGCTGTCCGGCGACTGGATTCCGTTGACTCTGCCCGAGCGGGCCTGGGCCTTGCAGCCAGGTTTGCAACTGATCAGCCTGGGCGGCGCCACCGAAGCGTCGATCTGGTCGATCTGCTATCCGGTGCAACACGTCGACCCGGCGTGGCGCAGCATTCCCTACGGCAAGGCTCTCGATCACCAGCGCTTCTACGTGCTGGATGAAGCATTGCAAGTCCGCCCGACCTGGGTCGCGGGACAGCTGCACATTGGCGGTATCGGTCTGGCCAAGGGTTACTGGCGCGATGAAAAACTCAGTGCCGGCAGTTTCTTCGAGCATCCACTGACTGGCGAACGGCTGTATCGCACCGGTGACCTGGGGCGCTTGCTGCCGGATGGCAACATTGAATTCCTCGGTCGCGAAGACAATCAGGTCAAGGTGCAGGGCTATCGCATCGAGCTGGGCGAAATCGAAGCCGCGCTCAATCGCCATCCCGGCGTGCAGAGCGCGGTGGTGCGCATTCTCGGCAGCACCCTGGGCGAGAAACGTCTGGCGGGTTATGTGCTCAAGGCCGACCCTGCGTTGCAGGCCAGTGACTTCACCGACTACCTGACGGACAAGCTGCCGGCGTACATGATTCCGACGTCGTTCACCTTCGTCGAAGCCTGGCCGTTGTCCTCAAACGGGAAGGTCGACAAGAAGCGCCTGCCGGAACCTGAGCAAATCGAGGAACAGGGGCCGGCGCTGGAAGTCGAGGGCCCGCAGGAACAGCGGCTGGTGGAAATCGTGCAGGGCGTGCTCAAGCGCGAATCCATTGCCGCCAATGCCAACCTGCTGAACCTCGGCGCGACCTCGATCGATATCGTCAGGATCAGCAACGCCTTGTCCGGCGCCTTGCAGTTCCGCCCGCACGTGGCGCAACTGCTGGCCCAGCCGACGTTGCTGCATCTGCTGGGCATGTACCGCCAGAACCGGGCCCGTCAGGAATTGCTCGGCAACGTCCAGCAGGCACCGGAGACCCCGCAGGAGATCATCGAAGATCCGCAGCAGCGGGCGCAGTTCAAGGCTGAGCAACGCGGTCGCCGTGACTTCGCTCAAACCTTGCCGGAGGTGGCATTGGACTTGCCGCAAGACCCGGCCTTCGCCCGGCGTTTGAGCGATTACCGCTCGGTGCGCCAGTTCGGCGCGCAGCCGATTGCGACTCAAGCCTTCGCGCATTTGTTGGCGGCACTGGCGCAGGGGCAGCTCGACGGTGAGGTGAAATACCAGTTCCCGTCGGCGGGCGGGTTGTACCCGATTCAGGCCTACCTCTACGTCAAACCGGATCGCGTGCTCGGCGTGCCCGGTGGCGCGTATTACTACGATCCTCGCCAGCATCGCTTGCTGGCGCTCCAGAGCGGACTGCTCGACCCGGACACCTACGACTATTTCGTCAATCGTCCGGTGTACGAGAACGCCGCGTTCTCGCTGTTTTTCATCGCCGACATGGCGGCGATTCGTCCGCTGTATGGCGAGCGCAGCCGCGACTTCTGCCACATCGAAAGCGGTGCGATGGCGCAACTGCTGAGCATGACCGCCGTCGAGCAGGGCCTTGGCCTGTGCGGAATCGGTTCGGTCGAGGAGCAGCAACTGACGGCGCTGTTCGACCTCGGGCCAAGCCATGAATTGATCTACTCGATGATCGGCGGGCTGCGCACGGCCGATGAGCAGCACCGCGCGCCGGTCGAGGCATTTGCCATCGAACCTGTGACCGAAAGCCTGGACGACGAAGACATGGAGGAGTTCGAAGTATGAATGCCGATCAATTGCTGGCGCTGTTCGCTCGCCATGGCGTGGTGCTTGATGTGGACGGTGACAAGCTGCGTTGCAAGGCGCCTCGCGGGTATCTCACCGAAGAATTGACCCAGGCGCTCAAGCGTCACAAGCAGGAACTGATTGCCTTGCTCGGTGGCCGGGATGACGCCGTGATTCCCCGCCGTGTTGGCGAAGAAACGGCATGGCCGCTGTCGTTCTCGCAGCGGCAACTGTGGTTTCTCGATCAGCTGGAGCCCGGCAATCCGTTCTACAACGTGCCGACGGCGGTGACGCTAAAAGGGCAACTGAACGTCGCGCTGCTGGAGCGGGCGCTGAACGAACTGGTTGCCCGTCACGAAATCCTGCGCACGACGTTTTGCAGTTTGGAGGGAGAGCCGCGACAGGTGGTGCATCCGACGATGCCGCTGTCGTTGTCGGTGACGGATCTGCGCCAGTTGTCAGTCAGCGAGCGTGAAGAAAAGGTCCGAATCGCCGTCGAGCAGGACGCACGGGCGCCGTTCGACCTGGCCACTGGGCCGTTGCTGCGCGCGTCGTTACTGCGCGTGGCCGACGACGAATACCTGTGGCTGTACAGCGTGCACCACATCATCGCCGACGGTTGGTCGATGGGCGTGATCCTGCATGAGGTCGCCACGCTGTACGGTGATTATCTGCGTGGCGATACACCGACTCTTGCGCCGTTGCCGGTGCAATACGCCGACTACGCCTGCTGGCAGCAGCAGCGCGTGGGCGGTGCGGTGCTGGACGCTCAACTTGATTACTGGCGTCGTGCCTTGGACGACGCGCCGCTATTGTCGACCATGCCCACCGACCGCCCGCGACCGTTGGTGCAGCGCTATGTCGGCGCCACGTTCAGTTCCTCCGTCGATGGCGGCACCTTGCGCGAACTCACGGCGCTGGCCCGTCAGACTCAGGGCACGCTGTTCAACGTGCTGCTGGGCGCATTGGCGGTGTTGCTGTGGCGCCACAGCGGCCAGCAGGACTTGTGCATCGGCACGCCGTTCGCCAACCGCAATCGCCCGGAAGTCGAGCCGCTGATCGGCCATTTCGTCAACACGCTGGTGCTGCGTCAGCGCCTGAATCCGCAGCAGACCTTCGCCGAATTGCTGCGCGACGTGCGTGGCCAGATGCTCGATGTTCACGCCCACCAGGACGTGCCGTTCGACCGTGTGGTCGAAGCCGTCAACCCGCCGCGCGATCCCGGTCATTCGCCGTTGTTCCAGGTGATGCTGGTGTTGCAGAACACCCCGGGCAACGCGGTGCAGATGCCCGGTCTGGAGCTGGCGCCGTACGGCACCAGCAGTGCCACAGCCAAGTTCGATCTGGCATTTGAATGGGTCGAGCGGGAAGGGCGGCTGGACTTGCTGGTGGAATACAACACCGACCTCTACGACGTCGCGACCATCGAACGCCTGAGCGGGCATTACCGTCATCTGCTCGAACAGATCGCAGCCGACGCCAAGCAACCGATCAATGCGTTGCCGTTGATGAACGAGGCTGAGCGTCAGCAGGTGCTGGTCGACTTCAACCGCACCGCGCCACTGACACAAACGGCGTCATGCGTGCATCAGTTGGTCGAAGTGCAGGTCGCGAGCACCCCTCAGGCCTGCGCGGTGGTCTTTGAAGGTGAGTCGCTGAGCTACGCCGAACTCAATGCCCGGGCCAACCGACTGGCGCGGCACTTGCGCACGTTGGGTGTCGGCCCGGATGTGCGCGTGGCGGTGTGCATCGAGCGCTCGCTGGAATTGCCGGTGGCGTTGCTGGCGGTGCTCAAGGCCGGGGGCGCCTATGTGCCGCTGGACCCCGATTATCCGCTGGGGCGCTTGAGTCATATGCTCGGCGACAGCACACCGGCGGTGTTGCTGACCCTCGGCTCGGCGCACGGGATATTGCGTCAGGCACTGCAAGGTTCGACCTGGGAAGCGCCGATCCTCGACCTCAAAGAGGACGCTGTGAGCTGGGCGTCGTTGCCTGCGGACAATCTCGATCCGCGCAGTGTCGGCGTCACCCCTGACCATCTCGCCTACGTGATCTACACCTCCGGCACCACCGGATTGCCCAAGGGCGCGATGGTTGCCCACCGTGGCCTTAGCAACCTGCTGTTGTGGTGTTTGCAGGTCTGCGGCGAAGCGGGGGCGATGCTGCACAAGATCCCGTTCGGTTTCGATGCCTCGGCCTGGGAGACGTTCTGGCCGCTGGCAACCGGTGGGCGACTGGTGATTGCACGGCCCGGCGGACATTACGAACCGGCCTATCTGGCGCGCGAAGTTCGCGAGCAGCGGGTCACGGCGTTGGTGTTCGTGCCGGCGATGTTGCAGCTGTTTCTGGAGGTCGAAGAAGTCAGCCAGTGTGCTTCGCTGACCGATGTGTTCAGCGGCGGCGGTGAACTCCCGCCAGCCCTGGCCCGGCGTTTTCAGGAGCGCCTGCCCCATGCTCGGTTGCACAACGTCTACGGCCCGACCGAAACCACGGTGATCAACAGCGTCTGGAGCCTGGAGCCCGGCGCCGAAGTACCGGCCCGGCAACTGCCGATCGGCCGGCCGATTTCCAACAACCGTTTTTATGTACTCGATGACCGCGATGAGCCGGTGCCGGTGGGTGTCACCGGGCAATTGCACATTGGCGGTGTCGGCGTCGCTCGAGGTTATCTGGGGCTGGCGCAGCTCAGTGCCGAACGTTTTATCGACAATCCGTTTGTGACAGGCGATCGGCTCTATCGCAGCGGCGATCTGGCGCGCTATCGGCCGGACGGTCAGCTGGAGTTTCTGGGGCGCAACGATTTTCAGGTCAAGTTGCGCGGCGTGCGTCTGGAACTGGGCGAGATCGAAGCCCGGCTCGAAGCGTTTCCCGGCATTCGCAGCGCCGTGGTGCTGATGGTCGGCGAAGCGGCGCAGGATCAGCGTTTGGTGGCTTGTTGCGTTGTTTCCGAGTCGATGGATGAAGCGGCGGTGCAGGCCCATCTGGCGACGACACTGCCCCGAGCGGTCGTCCCCGGCAGTTATCTGTGGCTGGACGCGCTGCCACTGACCGCCAATGGCAAGGTCGACCGTGCCGCACTGACTGCGTTGGCGGATGAAGAAATGGTCAATCGTCAGGTCAACCTGAGCAGCCCGCGCGATCACATCGAGCTGACGCTGTACCAGATCTGGAAACGCCTGCTGCTGGTGCCGCAGATCGGCATTCGCGACAACTTCTTCAATGTCGGCGGCACCTCCATCGCCGCGATCAAGATGGCCCATGAAATCAGCCAGGTGTTCGCGGTTGAAATGCCGGTGCGCGTGGTGCTCAGCTACCCGACCATCGAAGCATTGGGCGGTTGGCTGCGGGTCGGGGCCAACCCGGCGGTTGCGCAGGGCAATCTGATCGAGTTCCGTCGAGGCTCGGGTCAGAGCAACGTGGTGTGCATTCACCCAGCGGGCGGTACGGCGTTCTGTTACCTGTCGCTGGCCAAGGTGTTGCCGGATGAGGCCGGTGTTTACGGCGTGCAATCGCCGGGGCTGAATCCGGGGGAGAGTACCGAGCCGACAGTCGAAGCAATGGCCGAGGCCTATCTGCGGCTGATCGAACCGCTGACCGCGCAACCGCTGATCCTCACCGGATTGTCGTTCGGTGGTCTGGTGGCCTATGAAATGGCGCGGCTGTTGACGGCGGCGGGGCATCGTCAGGTGACCGTGGTGCTGCTCGATACCCAGGGCAGCGACGATCCGGGTTTCCGCGAGCAGATCGGCACCGTGGACATGGCCGAGTTCCGCGACAAACTGGTGCGCTTCAACGGCATGTACCCCGGCATCGAAGACGCGCAAGTCGAGCGCTATTTCCACATTTACAACCACAACCGAATGGCGATGGCCGCCTATGAATGTGCGCCGCAAGCCCGGCGTGTGGTGCTGATTCAGGCCCGAGAAGATTTCAGCCGCCATCAGTTGCATGAACTGCGCGGATTCTGGCGTCGCCGCGCCGGCCACGGCTATCTGGCGAAACTGGTCAGTGGCGGGCACTGGGACATGCTCGAAAGTGCGGAAATCCATCGGGTCTCGCAGATCATCCGTCAGGAGCTGCAACGCTTCGACGCGCAGGAGGCGAAATGATGAACGCGTCCAATGACCTGACTTTGCTTGCACGCTTTGACGAACAGGTACGGCAACATCCGCAAGCCCCAGCCGTCATCGATGGGTCGGTAACCCTGACCTACGCCGAACTGGCCAGCGCCAGCGAGCGCATCGCCCGAGGGTTGCTGGCGCGTGGCGTCGAGCCCGGCCAGTCGCTGGCGCTGTGCATGCCGCGTTGCTGGCAATGGCTGGCGGCGATCCTTGGCGCATTGAAGGTTGGCGCGGTGGTCGTGCCGCTGGACCGTGCCAGTCCGCTCAAACGCCGTGAGTTGATGCTGGCGGATGCAGCGTGTGTCGGCCTGATTACCCAGGATGATGAATCGCTGTGGTCGCCTTCATTGTGGCAAACCAGCGTCGAGGCTTTGCTCGATCAACCGGACGTTCCACCGCAAGCGCTGGCTGAAGACTTTGCCGAGGTGATGTTCCTGTTCTACACCTCGGGCACCACCGGCACGCCGAAAGCGGTTGAGGTCGGTGAACGCGGCTTGCTGCGCCTGGCGCACACCGACGGCTATATCGAGATTCGTCCGACGGACCGCTTCGCCTGTCTGTCCAACCCGGCATTCGACGCTTGCAGTTTCGAACTGTGGGCACCGCTGCTCAACGGTGGCTGCTGCGTGATGATCGCCGACGAGGACGTGCTGGATGCGCGACGGCTGGCCGAGGTGCTGGAGCGGACGCGGGTCGACAACCTGTTCATGACGGTGTCGCTGTTCAACACCTTGATCGCCGAGTGGCCGTCGTGTTTTTCCAGCGTGCGGCAGGTGCTGATTGGCGGCGAGCAGATCAGCGCCGCTGCCGTGCGTGCGTGGTACCGCGCCAACCCTGAGAGCCAGTGCCGGATTCACAACGTCTATGGCCCCACCGAATGCACCACGTTTGCCCTGTGCTGGCCGATCAGCCGTGACTTTACCGGCGACTCGGCGCCCATTGGCCGACCGCTGCCGGACACCGGCGTGCAGGTGCTGGATGAGCAGCAACGGCCGGTGCCGGCGGGAGAGGTGGGCGAACTGTATTTGAGTGGCAGCGGCGTCGCCCGTGGCTACCGCAATCGCCCTGAAGAAACGGCCCGTCAGTTCGTCCGTTTGCCCGACCTCGACGGTGGTGCACACGTCCATTACCGCACTGGCGATCTGGTGCGGTGCAATGCCGAAGGTTTGATTGAGTGTCTGGGACGGGTCGACCGTCAGGTGAAAATTCGCGGCTTCCGGATCGAACCGGGGGAGGTGGAGCAGCGGTTGCTGGAGCATCCGGGCGTGGCGCAGGTGTATGTCTGCACTCGGCGTCAGGCGGCTGAAGATCATCAGATGCTGGCGTTTATCGTGCCGCGCGGGGATCTGGACTATCACGCCTTCGAAACCCACTTGCGAGCGCAACTGGCGCCGTATATGCGACCGCATCAGTTGTTCCTGCTGGAGCGCCTGCCGCTGACGGCCAATGGCAAGATCGATCGTGACGGTTTGCTGGGCGAGGCGCTGAATCCGTGGCACTCAGCCTTGGCGGTCATGGAAAACGACAACGCTTCACCGGCGCTGGACTGGTTGCTGGGTCAGGCGCGTTCGCTGCTCGGCCAACCGAGCCTGAGCGCACAGGATGACTGGCTGGGCAGTGGCGGCGATTCGCTCAAGGCCATGCGCTTGCGCTCGGCGATTCGTAACCGTTGGCAGAGCGAGATCACCATCGACACGTTGCTCAATGAACCGTTCTCGGCACTGGCCGAACAACTGACCGCTGAGCTGACGTGGCCTTCGATCTATCCGTCCGCGCCACCGATCACCACGGCCCGACGCTTGCCGGCTACCGCCGAACAGCGCCGCTTGTGGCTGTTGCAGCAACGTACGCCGAACTCGACCGCTTACAGCGTGCCACTGATTCTGCATCTGGCGTCAGGTGTCGATCTATCAGCGCTGGCCGAGGCTGTGGGACGTCTAGTGCTGCGCCATCCCGGATTGCGCACGACGTTTGTGGCAGGTGCCGATGGGCTTGATCAGGTGATCGCCGAGCAAGGCCCGGCCTGCCGAACCTTCGCCGTCGGGCATTTCACCGAAGACAACTGGCAGGCGTTCGCGGAACTGGTGTTCAGCACACCGTTCGACCTGACCACTCCGAACCTGTTTCAGGCGTGGCTGTTGCCGTTTGCCGATGGCCGCTGCCGGCTGTTGCTGAACCTGCATCACATCATCGTCGATGGCTGGTCGGTGAACCTGTTGTTCGACGACCTGACGCAGCTCTACAACGATGCTGTGCAGGGTTGCGAAAGCCCTGAGCCGTCAGCACGTCTGACGACGCTGGAGTTTGGCCAGTGGCAGCGCCAGTGGGGCGTCGATCCGCATTACCGCGACCAGCGTCGCGCATTGGCCGAGTTGCATCGTCGGCAGGAAGAACCGTCGCCCGCACTGATGCCAATGCGCGAAATCAGCCCGGATGCCCGGTTGCATCGAGAACCCTTGGGTGCCGTACGCAGCGCCGCTCTGGAACGCTTTTGCACGCAACAACGACTGACCCGTTTCGAAGTGCTGTTCAGTGTCTTCGTCTGGAGCCTGTACGCCTTGACCGGGTGCGAGCGGCCACGGATCGCCAGCCCGGTGTCCAACCGGCCACTGGCGGAGTTCGAAGACAGCGTCGGCATGTTCGCCAACACCGTGCTGATCCCCACCGCCGTAAACCACGCACTGACCTTGGGCGAGCAGTTGCGCCAGCAGACCGCTAGCGTGCGTGAGGTGCTGGCATTGCAGGACGTGGCGCTGGCGGATCTGGTGGAAGACCTGCGGCTTTCATCGAATACCGCACTGTTCGATTTTATGTTCGTGCTGGAAAACACCGATTACGCCGCATTGGCCGACTCAAACCTGCGCGCCACCCTTGAGTTCAACGAACACCTGCACGCCAAGTGCCCGCTGACCTTGTTGATGGTGGGCAGCGGCTCGCAGCTGGAGTGCTGGTGGGAATATCAGTGTAGCTATTTCGATGCAGAACAGGTGAGCACGCTGAACGCATTGTTCCGCCGTGGTCTGGACCTGTTGCTGGAAAGCCCGGCGGTAACGCTCGACAGTCTGCTGGGTCCTTATCGACACGGTCTGGCCCCGGCCAGTGAAGGGCCGAAGGGCGAGCTGCCGTTCAACACCCTTGCGGACTGGTTCGAGCATCAGGTGCATTGCACGCCGGATGCGGTTGCATTGGTTAAAGGTCAGCGCCGCCTCACCTATGGCGAGCTGAATGGACTGGCCGACGTTCTGGCTGCTGACTTGGTCGAGCGTCATCCGTTGCCGGCCGGGAATGCTCCGTTGCATGTCGTGCTGTTTCTCGACGCGTCGGTGGAGCACATCGTCGCCTTGCTGGCTCTGGCCAAACTCAACCTGACCGCCGTGCCGCTTGATCCAGCTTACCCGGTGGCGATCCAGCGTCAGGTGCTGGAGCAGGCGCAGCCGCATTGTCTGTTGTTCAGCGACGCGACCGAAGCGGCGCTGGATGAGCTGAACGCGGGACGGTTCGCCGTTCACCGGGTCGATATGCGCTCCGATGCCGGATCGTTCGAGCGTCCACGTCATGCCGGTGAACGACCGCTTTACACGCTGTTCACCTCCGGCTCGACCGGCACACCGAAAGGTGTGCAAGTGTCGGAAAGCACCCTGTGCAACCTGCTGCAATGGCAGCGCACGGAAGGGCAGTTGCCGGCGAAAGCGGTGACCTTGCAGTTCTCCATGCTGTCGTTCGATGTGTCGTTTCAGGAAATTTTCAGCACCCTGTGCGGGGGCGGCTGCTATCACCTGATCACGCCGCGCTGGCGTCAGGATGCCGAGGCGTTGCTGGGTTACATGGTCGAGGCGCGGATCGAACGGTTGTTCCTGCCTTACGTGGCCTTGCAGCATCTGGCGCAAACCGCCGTGGCCCGGGGCATCTATCCGTCGGCGTTGCGTGAGGTGATCACGGCTGGCGAGCAACTGCTCTGCACGGACGCGCTGCGCAACTGGTTCGGCGGCATGCCGCAAGCTTCGTTGTTCAATCACTATGGCCCGACCGAAACCCACGTGGTCAGCGCGTTGCGTTTGCCAGCCGTGGCGCGGGACTGGCCGCTGCGGGCGCCGATTGGCCATGCCGTTGGGAATGCCCGTTTGCTGCTGGTCGATGAGCATGATCGCCCGGTGCCCAACGGAAGTCGCGGTTATCTGTTGGTGGCCGGGCCGATGGTTGCCCGTTGTTATCTGGCCGATCCTGCGCTGAACGCCGCGCGGTTCGTCGAGTTGGCAGAGGGCTGCTTGTTCTACCGCACCGGCGATCTGGCATGGGCCGACGCTCAGGGCTGCTTACATTATCTCGGACGCGACGATCAGCAGATCAAACTCAGCGGCCATCGTCTGGAACTGGGGCAGATCGAGGCGGCGCTGATGCAGGTGCCGGACGTGGTCAACGCGGTGGTGGCGGTTCAGACCGATCCACCACGCCTGACCGCGTGGCTGCAACTCGATGGCGAGCCCGCGACGTCTCAACAGCTGGATCGTCAGGTGGCGCACCGACTGCCATCCCATGTGCGAATCGATGAATATCGGCGGATCGACGTCTGGCCACGCACCCCCAGCGGCAAGATTGACCGCAAGGCTTTGCCGGCTCTGGGCGAAGCGCTTGAGCGTCGCAGCACGCCACAGCCGGTTGTTCAATTGACCTCGCTGGAACGGCAACTGAGCGAGCTGTTCCAGACAGTCATCGGGCGGGACATCGAGCCGGAGCAAACCTTCTTCGAGGCCGGCGCCACCAGCCTCGGCCTGATGCGTCTGCATGCGCGTTACACCCAGGAACTGCCGCACAAGGTGACGATGGCCGACCTGTTCGAACACGTCACGATTCGACGTCTGGCGGCGCATCTGTCGACCGCTCCAGTGGCGCCGGTAGAGCGAGTACGACAAGCCGATGCAAGCCATCAACCGATGGCGATCATCGGCATGTCGGTCAATGTGGCCGGGGCGCAGAACCTGTCCGAGTTCTGGGCGATGGTGCAGGGTAACGAGCTGGGCATCGAACACTTTGCCGCTGAAGAAGGCCTGGTCGGCGCCCGCAGCCAACTGGCCGGCATGCTCGATTTCGATCCCGAGTACTTCGGCATCAGCCGCCAGGAAGCACGGCTGATGGACCCGCAACAGCGGCACCTGCTGATGGGCTGTGTGCAGGCTCTGCAACACGCGGCCATCGTTCCGTCGGCGGACGGCCCGCGCATCGGCCTGATCGCCAGTTGCGGCGAAACCACGTACTTCCAGCAGCTGCTGCGCGACACCGCTGAAGGCGATCTTCCGGACGGCTTCCAGATGGCGCTGCATCATGACAAGGACTTTCTGGCGACCAAAGCCGCGTATCACCTGGACCTCAACGGCCCGGCCCTGAGCGTGCAGGCGGCGTGCGGCAGTTCGCTGATCGCCGTGCACCTGGCCAGTTCGATGCTGCGCCAGGGCGACAGTGACGTGATGCTGGCGGCCGGGGTGTTGATCGACCCGACCCTGAGCGATGGTTACCGTCATCGCTCGCAGCACATCTTCTCCGCCGATGGCCTGTGCCGTCCATTCAGCGACGACGCCAGCGGGACCATCGGCGCCAGTGGTTATGGCGTGGTGGTGCTCAAGCCATTGGCCAGGGCGCGGGCGGATGGCGACCGGATCTACGCGTTGCTCGAAGGCTCTGCATTGAACAACGATGGCCGGGCCAAGATGAGTTACACCGCGCCGTCGGTGGCCGGGCAGAGTGCGGTCATCAGCGACGCCTTGAGTCGCGCCGGATTGACCGGTGCCGACATCGGCTACATCGAAGCCCACGGTACCGGCACCTTGCTGGGCGATCCGATCGAAGTCGCGGCGTTGACCAAGGCCTTCGGCGATGCGCCGGCCGGTCAATGCGCGTTGGCCTCGGTGAAGAGCCAGATCGGACATCTGGGGGCGGCGGCGGGGGTGGTCGGTCTGATTCGCGCAAGCCTCGCGGTGTTCCATGGCGTGCTGCCGCCGAATCTCGGGTTCGGCCGGATCAATCCGCAGATCGATCTGGAGCATTCGCCGTTCTACGTACCCACCACGTCCCGGCCATGGCCGGAAGGGCGGCGTCTGGCCGGTGTCAGCAGTTTCGGGATCGGTGGCACCAACGCCCATGCGATTGTCGGCGCCGCACCCAAGGCGCAGGAAGTGACCGAAGAAAACTCGCCACTCCTGATGATCTCGGCCCACAGTCGAGCGGAATTGCTGCGCGATATCGCGGTGATCCGTGAACACCTGCAAGCGCATCCGGAGCAGCACATCGCGTTGCTGCGGCACTTGCAGTCAGGTCGCAGGCAACTGCGCTGGCGCTTTGCGATGGTCTGCCGGCCGGGTGACGAAATTCCTTTGCTGCCGACAACGATCAAGGAAATCACCGCGTCGGGTGTACAGCTGATCGCCCGTGATCATTCAGCGCAGGCATTGCTGGAGGCGTGGTACGAAGGCGCAACTATCCAGTGGCCGCAGCGCTCGGCGCCACCGCCGTGGGATTTGCCGCCAGCGTCGTTCGATCTTCAGACTTATCGGTTTCAACCCGCTGCCGAATTCGTTGCCCCCGTTTCGGCAGGCATCGAGCGGCAACCGCTGGCGCAGTGGTTCCATCAGCGGCAGTGGGTGCGTGTCCAACGCCTGAACACAAAGGCAATGGACGGCGCACGAGAAACGGTGATCCTTTGCAGCCATGACGCGCCCAACTCGACTTTGCTGGAGCACCTGCGGGCTGTTTATCGACGCGTTGTTCAAGTGCGCGCCGGAAATGGCTTCAAGCAACTGGGCGCTGATCGCTTCGAGCTTGATCCGCTGGATTCCGAAGCATTGGGCCGCTTGCTCACCGAGGTCGTAGAGCCTGAACTCGGCGAACTCGACTGGCTGCACACCTTGCCGCTGGCGGTGTCAGGCGCAGTCAACGAGCAGTCTCTGGATCTGGCGCAGTGGGCCTGTCTGGACACGGTCAGCGCACTGATGCAGGCCTGGGGGCAAACTGCACGCACGACACGTCTGCGGTTGTGGTTGATGTCGTGGCAGGCGTGCCCGGTGGACGGCGAGGTTCGGCGTCCCGAATTGGCGGCACTGGCCGGGATCACCGAAGTGGTGCCGCAGGAATACCCGGTGCGTTGCCACTGGCTGGACTGGCCGTCGCCGCACCTTGATACGCAGGCCGGGGAGTTGGCGGCGTTGCTTGTCGATCCGGCCGCGTTGCCTCGGCGAATGGCGGTGCGTGACGGTTACCTGTGGCAGCCACGACTGATATCCCAGCCATTGCCGAGCCTGGCGACCACCTCCAGCCTGTTGCCGGACGACGGCACGTTTCTGGTGCTGGGCGGCACGGGCGGGATCGGTCGGACCCTGTGTGAACACCTGCTGCAAGCGCCAGGGCGGCGTGTGGTGTTGCTCTCGCGTCAGGGACAGTTGCCTGCAAATCTCGCGACTTATGCGCCGAGAATCGACTGCGTTCAGGCGGACATCGCCGATCTGTCGCGTTGGCCGCAGGTACTCGATCAACTGGCCGGGCGTTACGGTCGTCTGAGCGGGGTGATTCATGCGGCAGGTGTCGGCGCGGGCAGTCTGATTCGCCATCGCGATACCCGGCAGATGGCCGAGGCGATGGCCGCCAAGACCCGCGGCATGCTGGCGGTCGAAAGCCTGATCGAACAGCTTTCGCCGGGCTTCGTCCTGTACTGCTCGTCGATGTCGGCATTGTTCGGCGGCGCGGGGCACCTGGACTATTCAGCGGCCAGCGGTGTGCTCGACGGCTTCACTCATTACCGGGCGGATTCGGCCAGTACTTGCCTGCGCCTGGGGATCAACTGGGACATCTGGCGTGACATCGGCATGGCCACGACTAGCAATGGCGGTGACGTTGCGCATCAGGAACATCTGACGGTCGGCTTGTCGGCCGAAGAGGGTTGTCGGGTATTCGATCTGGCGATGGCGGCGCAGTTGCCACAGCTGCTGGTTTCCACCACCGGCATCGACACGGCGCGGCGCTTCTATCCGGTTCGCCACGGCGCCGTTGCCGCGGCGGTTGCAGTGCCGAAAGGCGTGGATCTTTCCGTGCGCTTGCGTGAGTGCCTTTGCAAATGGCTCGGCGTGACGAATCTGGAGGACGACGATTCGCTGTACGACCTGGGCGCGGATTCGCTGACCTTGCTGGACCTGATCGACGAACTGCAAGCGGCCACCGGTGAGGTGTTCCAGCTGTCGCAGTTCAGTCACAAGGTCAGCCTGAGCGAGGTGTTGGGTCTGGTGACAGCCTGCTCGGTCGAGGCACCAACTGCCACGCAGGGCAGTTGGAGCGGCGCGGTGCGGATCGATCAGTGGCATGCCGGCGCCGGGCGCGAGTGGCTGTATCTGATTCACCCGGTGGGCGGTGATGTTCAGGCCTACCGGGAACTGGTTTCGGCGCTGCCTGCGGATCTTGGGGTGTGCGTGATTGCGGACCCTGCGTTGCGTCTGCCGGCGCTACCGAACATCAGCATCGTCGAACGCGCCCGGTTGTATCTGGAGGCAATCAAGGCCCACCTCCCGGCCGGCTGTGCCTGGCGCCTGGCGGGTTGGTCGTTCGGTGCCTGGGTGGCGCAGGCACTGTGTCAGCAAGCCCAGGCTGACGGCTTCAGGCAACCGCTGCTGTACCTGATCGATCCACCCGCGCCGGATGCCGGTGCGGAACTGGCCGGCATCGACGAGCGGACCATCGAGCAGGTGTTCCAGCGTGAGTTCGCCCAGCGCTGGCCTGACGTTGAAGGGCAGGCGATGTCCGAGGAGCGTCAGGCTTATCTGCAACGGCTGACAGTGTGCTGTCGCAACAATATGAGCAGCATGGTCGACTTCCAGCCACCCGCGTTGGCCGCCACACCGGTGCGGATGTTCATCGCCGGGCACGCCAACCCTTATGGGCTGGGCGACGCCTGGAGCATGGATGACCTGCAACGCAACTGGCAGGCCTTGCTGCCGCAATTGCGCAGTTGGCAACGGCTGGACACCGATCACTACGGCATCATGGCGGGTCGCTGGGCGCGGATGCTGGCCGAGGTGATTGGCACGGAGGGGCCGTCGATATGAATGAGCCGATTTCAATGCCTCGGTGGTTGCCGACCTTGGCGCAGGTGCTGTGCGAAGAGCAGCCCGATGTCTTGCTTCAAAGGATTTACAGGGTCGATGAACCGCAGTCGCTTCGGCCAGTTCATGGTTGGCAAGCCGACATGGTGCTGCCGATGCTCTGCGAGGCCTTGCCGGAACATCGGCCAGCGCTGCTCGCCTTGCAAAGCTTGCATCAACGGGCGGCGCTCGGCTTGTCCGGACGTCAGGGCGAATGGCGGGCCATGCTCAAACCGGTGTTGCTGGCGCTGTATCGACGGGCCTACGCCTACGACGCGGCGTACGCCCAGGCCCATGCCAGTGCGATGACATACGGTCTCGCGCCGAGCAACACCGCCATGATCGCCGAGCACTTCGGCGATGCCGAGGCGTTCGCGGTGTATTACGCGCAACTGAATACCGAAGCCAGTGCCACCGCGTTTGCCCAGGCCCATGCGAGTGCCAATGTGGAAGTTTCGGCCAAAGCATTCGCGACTGACGATGCTGACGCGTACGCACAGGTGTGCGCGGCGTCGGCGCGGGTGTACGTCTGGGCCTGTGCGCAGACCGACGAGCAGCGGCGTGTGCTGTTCAGCCACCTCGCAGAAGGGCTGGTCCGGCACCTGGCCCCGCTTCAATCCCGTTCAACAGGAGAGCGACATGAATGACGCACAGCTGCAATTCGATGTGGTGATCAATGCCCAAGGTCAGTATTCCCTGTGGCCGGCGGGCAAGCCGATGGCCAGCGGCTGGAGTGCAGCCGGGATGCGTGGCGAACGCCAGGTCTGCCTGGATTACATCAATCAACACTGGATCGACATGCGACCACGGTCGCTGCGCGAGACCCTGTCGCCGTCGTCGGCGTCGTTCCAATAAAAAAGGTGAGGGAACATGGATCAGTTGGCACTCAAGGCAATCGAGCGCATCGCGGCAGAAAAGCGCGCACCGTATCAGCGCATCACGGTCGACCGGATCACGCCGATCATCGGTGCCGAAATCGGCGGCGTCGATCTTTCGCAACCGCTGAGCGACGATCAACTCGCGGAAATCCGCCGGGCCTTTCTGGAGAACCACGTGCTGGTGTTCCGCGATCAGCATCTGACGGTCGAGGAACACAAGGCGTTTGGCCGGCTGTTCGGCGAACTGCGGGCCTTGCCGGTGGAAGACATCGACGGCGATGACCCGGAACTGGTGGTGATCCGCGCCAATGCGCAATCGCGCTACGTGGCCGGCGAAACCTGGCACACCGACGGCACGGCCGACCTGGCGCCGTCCATGGGTTCGATGTTGTACGTCAAGGAAACCCCGGCCATCGGCACGGGCGGCGATACGTTGTTCGCCAACATGCACCTGGCGATCGAAATGCTCTCGCCGACGATGCAGCAGTTTCTCGGCGAATTGACCGCGATTCACGACGGCGCAATTCCGTGGAAGGGCTATGAGGCGCCGGCCAACCTGCCAAAAACCGAACACCCGGTGGTGGTTCGTCACCCGGAAACCGGGCGCAAATCGCTGTTCGTCAATTCCGGTTTCACATCGCACATCGTGCAGTTGTCCGGTGGCGAAAGTCAGGTGCTGTTGAACATGCTGTTCGACCTGGTGGCTCGGGAACCGTCTCTCAGCTGTCGCGTACGCTGGGCGCCGAACACGCTGGTGTTCTGGGACAACCGCTGCACCCAGCACCACGCGATCTGGGATTATTTCCCGCACTCGCGTTATGGCGAGCGGGTGACGATCCTCGGGACGCAGCCCAAGGCTTGATGGTGCTGAAAAAACCTGTGGGAGCCACTTGCTCCCACAGGTGCTAGACGCCGCGACGGATCAGTTGCTCGACGATCAACTCACCGAATGCCAGATTGCCGTGCAGCGGGTCATCCACTTCGCAGAACGCCTCACGCTGAAAACCCTGCTCATCGTTCGCCGCCTCTCGCACGTCGATCAGCTCGACGCCAAGCCCTTTCAGGCGTTCGATCAGCAATGACTGTGCGGCCATGAACACGCGCGTGTCGGAGAGCTCCGGCACCCGTTGCGGCGGCAATACGGCGAACACCTTGAGGTTCAGCGCCAGGGCCTGTTCATAGAAAGCCAGCGCAGGGCGGGACAGGGTGTCGATGACCGCCTCGAACAACGGCCCGGCGAGAAAACCGTCGTCGAGCTCGCCGTGCGCATTCTGGTAGCAGGTCCAGTTCGGCGCGGTGGCGAGGTAGTGCAGGCTCAGGCCTATAGTGCTCACCAGCGGCACGCTGACCTTCGCCAGTTGCGGCACTTTCAGCGTATCGAGAGCCTGGCGATACAGCCGATCCATTTCCCCATCCCGAAAGACCACGTCATTGCGCGCCAGGCTGAAGAAGTCGACGGCGAAGTCCCGACCGGTTCCCAACGGGCCGCCGCCGAAAGGCAGTTCACGGGCCTGCGCTGCCTTGCCGATGACGCCGGCATGGGAGTCGCCCAGCAGCAGAAACCTAGGCGTAGTAATCGAGTACGGCGTCTTCACAGACAAGATCCTCGCTGGACACGCGGGTGGAGGGGGAGGTGGTCGGCGCCTGCACAGATTGAACCGCGTCGAGCCCTGCAAAGAATTGCTGCATCACGAACGCCACACCTTCTGGTGTGACTTCCCGTTGGTTGGGCTGGTAGAACGCGCCCTTGAACGGCGTGCCGGTGATGATTTCGTAGGACGGGAAATAGTCGACGTCGGGCAGGTCTTCACACAACTGCCCGGCGACGGCGCGCAGCACCGACTTGGAGTAGGTCGTCGAGCTCAGCACATGTTGCCCGGTAGCGGTTGCCGTCAACGGCACCGGTGACACGGTGAGCAACAGGCGCAGTTGCGGGTTGATCGAACGCATCAACTCCAGCGCCCTGACCATGTCGCCATAAGTGTCCATGAAACCGAAGTTGCAGAACCGGTGGAGCAACGGATCGAAAGTGCCACGCACGGTGCCGGGACACACGGGATACACCAGACCGGTCTCGCGATGTTGCCAGGCTTCGGTCAGCCCGAGGGTGAAGACGAACACTTTGGCGCGGCGTAACGCTTCGCGGATGGCGTCGAGGGTGGCCTCACGCGACTCGAACAACGCCTGCTCGCTGGCAAATCCGTCAGGCTCCACGGCGGGGCGGAACGGATCGAAGAAACGCCCGTCATGCACCCAGACCTCATCCGGCGGAGCGCTCACGCCCAGCGCCCATTCGAGCCATTGGCACAACATCGCAGGGGTATACAGATTGCCGGTGCGGAACGAAAACACTCCGTAGTTGTGGGCCTTCCAGTCCGCCTCAGGCAACGCGTCCGGGGCGGGTTCCGCATCCAGCCAGTTCATGCCGCGCGCAACCAGCGCGCGGCCGATGTGCTGGGCAAAACAGGAACCGGCGGTGACGATGGCGTCCTTGTTGCCGATCTCGAATTGCGGTGTCCACAGCTCACCGATGTCCAGCGCGGACTTGTCGGCCACGGCCGTACGCCAGAAGGAACGTGGGGGCAGGCATTGATAGGGATTCACGACGAAAGGCCTCCTTGGCGAGTCGTTGAGCGTAAGGCTCAGCGGATTTGATAGTGATAGATCAGATCGTCGAACCACCGATCACCGATCTGGTAGGCCTGCGGCACACGACGTGCGAACACAAAGCCGCATTTCTCCAGCACCTTGCAGGACGCGATATTACCGTCGGTCACGGTCGACTCCAACGAGTCCAGCCCGATGGATGCGGCATGGTCGATGATTGCCTGCCGCGACTCGGTACCAAAGCCTTTGCCCTGATGTTCCGGCAACAGCAGGCAACCCACCTCGGCATGCCCGGGCGAGAGAATGCGCAGCCCGGTCACGCCCAACTCCTGGCCGCTGGCCCTGTCGGCCACCACCAAGCACAACCAGTGCTCCGATTGCGGCCCCCACGCCGGGAGCCGATGTTCGAAACCTTTGCGAACCTGCTCCTCGGCAATTTCGCCGAACACGTACTGCATGGTCTGCGGCTCGGAATGCAGCCTGAGGAACAGAAGCCAGTCGGACTCGACCATCGTGCGCAGGTCCAGTCGATCCGTGGATAGCTCGAGCATCCGCTGCTCCTTGCGAGGATGGAAAAGGGAGAGGGTTTTTTACTGGGTGTGGGGGGAAAGATCAATGCAAAAGCAGGCGTTTACGTAATGACGTTGTTCATGGAATTCCTTTCCGCAAAAACTCGGGTCTGACGACCTTCGAAGACGTTTGATATCTTTTTGATATCAAAAGGCTACTTCAAATGGAGTGATTTTGGAAAGCCATCCCGGGTTTCGCTGACGGTGTCTTGTGCGCGCTGGGCCAGATGGCGTGCCTTATCCGCCACTACGGCCAGGCCTCGAAGGCGCCACTCGTGCGTGGAAATGGTTCCATGAAATAACCTGAAAGTGGATCTCGTGGAGGGGCCAATCAATCCCTAAGATTCTTCTGCAGCCTATGAAAACAGCAGGTTTTTTCATTACTTCAGGAGGGTCTCCCGGAAGGGGGATTCATTGTCATGACGCCAGCCAGCAGCTATCCACTCGCCTGGAAACTCGCGGCCACCATTCTGTCGGTCGCCACGTTATCCGGCTGTGAGCCACCCACCCGGGCGGACTTCATTAAATATCCGACCTTGAGGCAAAAGTGGGCAATGATCTGCGATGCGCGCAGTCATGCAGCGGAAGTCAACGTCGAGGGATGCAAGCATTGGCGCGACTGGCAAGCCGCCAGTCAACAACCGGTACTGGACAATCTGATGAATCAGAATCTGGGTAAATGAACGGTCGCGAAGCGATCTCGGCAACAGTCGGTTTTTGGGCAAACGGTCATCCCGGGGCATTGAAGCGCCCGGGATTTTCGTCGTTACATTAACGCGTTCGTCGAGCCCGACGCTCAGCCTGCCAACGTCGCGTTATCAATCACAAACCGATACTTCACATCGCCCTTGAGCATCCGCTCATAGGACTCATTGATCTGATCCGCGCGAATCAGTTCGATGTCGGACACGATGCCGTGCTCGGCGCAGAAATCCAGCATCTCCTGGGTCTCGGGAATGCCGCCGATCATCGAGCCGGCGATGGTGCGCCGTTTCATGATCAGGTTGAACACGTTCGGCGATGGATGCGGTGAGGCGGGGGCGCCGACCAGTGTCAGGGCGCCGTCACGCTTGAGCAGCACCAGGAACGCATCGAGATCGTGAGGGGCGGCGACGGTGTTGAGGATGAAGTCGAAGCTCTTGGTGTGCGCAGCCATTTCTTCCGGATTGCGCGACACCACCACTTCATCGGCGCCCAGTGCTTTGGCTGCCTCACGCTTGGATTCGGAGGTGGTGAACGCCACGACGTGCGCACCCATCGCGTGGGCCAGTTTGATGCCCATATGGCCCAGGCCGCCGATGCCGACTACGCCGATCTTCTTGCCCGGCCCGGCGTTCCACTGACGCAGCGGCGAGTAAGTGGTGATGCCCGCGCACAGCAGCGGTGCGACGGCGGCCAGTTGTGCTTCGGGGTGTCGGATGCGCAGCACGTAACGCTCATGCACCACGATGTTTTGCGAGTAGCCGCCGAGCGTCCAGCCGGGGGCGTCCGGGGTCGGGAAGTTGTAGGTGCCGATCATGCTGTCGCAGTAGTTTTCCAGGCCGGTTTCGCAGTCTTCACAGTGTTTGCAGCTGTCGACGATGCAACCGACGCCAACCAGATCGCCGACCTTGTATTCGGAAACATGGGCACCGACCGCCGAAACGCGGCCGACGATTTCGTGTCCCGGTACGCAAGGGAATTGTGTGCCGGCCCACTCGGAGCGCACCTGGTGCAGGTCGGAATGGCAGATGCCGCAGAAAGCGATGTCGATCTGGACGTCATGGGCCGCAGGGGCGCGGCGATTGATCTGGATAGGCTCAAGGGGTTTGTCGCCCGCATGGGCACCGTAGGCTTGAACTAGCATGGGAACGTCCTCGATGGGGTGGTCGAAGGGCCATCTTCCCGTTCTGCCCCGAAGGCACGTTAGTGCATTTCTATCGATTCCTTGCCTGATCCTGCCCGATAGTCGTCGAACGATGAGCCTCGCCCGTTCACGGCTGGCACACCAGACTCACACGCTCGTAGTTCACGGACTTGTCGCGCTCCGGCAACGAATAGGCGGCCGTGCATTGCTGACCATTCCATTTGATCAAGAGCGTGGCTGCATCTTCTTCCACCAGCGCCAGCGCTTTGCCGCCGGGGTCTGAAATCGCAATCTGTTTGCCGGCGCGGTCTTCCAGCGCAGCGCCGAACGGGAGGGGTTTGTGTCGAGCATCGAACAGCTCGAATTGCACGCGTCTGCCGCTGGTGCTGGCGTATCGGGCCAGCACCACGGCGCCGCGCCTTGGCACGACTTGTCGGGTCGCGTTGTCGATCTCGATGTCGGCGCCCAGGTCCCGCGTATCGAGGCTGATCCAGTTCACCCGATAAGGTTGCGCATTGGGCACGACGGCAAAGCCGTTGCGCCCGGTTTCGGCACCGCTGTAGCTGCCGATCTTGACACCGGCGACGCCTGGCACTTCAGCCAGCGCGAAGGTTTCACCCACCGTTTGCCCAAGATTGATCCCGCCTCCGTGGGCCACGACGGCACCGGCAAGGTTGAGGTTCTGCGAGGTGTAGCCACGCCCCTGGCTGTAGCCGGCGCTGACGTTGGCCACGGACGTGCGGGTGCTGAGGTTGGCCGAGGCCGAGTTGCCACCGTTGCTGCTGTTGCCGCCTTGCAGCGAGTAATAGGTGTCGCTGTCTTCCGACAGATAACCGTTGATGCCCACCTGCGTGCTGTCGCTGTCCTTCTGCGTGCTGGCCGAGACGAAGGCACGAGGCGCCCGAGGTCTGGAGCCCAGCGGGAATGACAGGGACAGATTGACCAGAGTGTCGTTGTTCGAAGGACCGAAATCACCGACATCCTTGGTGTAGGTGGCGCCGACGTTGTACGTCATCTCGCCCCAGACGTTGCTGTAGCCGGCCGAGAGGCTCTGGGAGCCCCCGCGATTCCAGTAGCGCTGATCGCTGGCGTTGAGATAGACACTGCCAAATTGCTGTTGACGGCCCAGGCTCTGGTTGACGGTCAGGTCGGTACGGGTTTTCGAGTTGGCGCTGCGTCTTGAGCTGTCGGTGCCGAGTTCTTCGACATGCTGGGTGAGCGTCCGATAGCCCTCGGTGGAGTATCGATAGGCGGCGAGGGTGAAGCTGGTGTCGGTCCCGGTGAACGTTTTTGCATACAACGCCCGCAGGCTGTTGCCCTGGGTGGATTGTCCGGGGGTACGGCTGGCCGAGTGGGTAAGGTCGATCGAAACAGCGCCGATACGGGTGTTGCGCCCGGCACCAAGCGCCAGCGCCTGGAAATTGTCCGAGGCCTGGACACCGACGATCCCGGTCAGGTTGCTGCTGATACCGTAAGCCAGCGTGCTGCTGACAAACTGCGGCGACGTCAGCCCCTCGCTGTTGCTGTTGTACTTGCCCGCCGAGACGCTGTACTTCGCCTGACCTTCACGCACCATGATCGGCAGGCTGGAAAACGCCTGCAGCGTGACTCGGCGACGGCCATCGGCTTCGATGATGGTCACTTCCAGGTCGCCGTTGGAGCCGCTGGGATAGATATCGCTGATCTCGAACGGGCCCGGCGGCACGTTGGCGGTGTAGAGGATGTAGTTGTTCTGACGGATCTCCACCGTGGCGCTGGTTTCCGCCACACCACGGATGATCGGCGCGTAGCCGCGTTCGCTGTCCGCGCGCATGCCTTCATCGGAGGCCAGTTTCAGGCCGCGATAACGCACGCTGTCGAACAGGTCTGTGTCGGAGAAAATGTCGCCCGCACTGAATTGCCCCTTCAGTGCCGTCACATCATGCTGCACGAAGCTGCGGTTGCTCTTGAAGGTGCTCGGTTGCCCGGTGGTGCTGCTGAAGTTCGACTCGTTACGCAGCCGCCAGCCGCCCAGGTTGATCCCGTTACGCAATCCCAGGTTATTGGAAAGTGTGGTGCTGTGATCGGAGCTGTTGCGGTTGCTGCTCAACTGATAGTTGATAAAGGCTGCCGAAACACCCTGATCCCACAGCGCCGGGTCGACATACCCGCGCATGCCGCGCTGCATGGCGATTTGCGGCACGCTGACCATCAGGCGCAGCCGACTGACGTCGTAGCGCACAGTGGCTTTGTCGATCAGCTCGGGAAGGTCATGACACGCGTGCGGATCTAGGGGGTCAAGCTTGCCGGTCGCTTCGAGTTTTTTCATGTCGATGCCCAGTTGCTGGAGCATGTCCAGGGTCAGACAGGCCTGGACCTTGCCGTTCTTCGCATTGCGCCGAAAATCGATATCACGACGCCCCACCAACACCTCGTTGCTGTAGAGATCTACCCGGTAATTGCCCGGCAGCACGCTGTTGGCCGACAGCAACAGTTGCAGGTCCACGGACGACTGGGCGCCCTGAAGAAACGCGGTGTTGAATTGGTCGAGCGGTTCTTGCTCAGGCTCGGCGGCGGTCGCAGCGATGGGCAGGCAGGACGCAATGATGATGGCCAGCGTTGGGCTCAAGCGTGATAAGGGAATTGCCAGTTGCCAGCTGTGGTTTACGCCACGATCTTGTCTGTCGCGAGTGAGTAAAAACATGCAATTGACCTATATCACCCCCGGTACGCATGACTGAGCGGAGCGAAGTGAAGTACGGTTGATGTACGACTGATAATTAAACAGACGCGTTAAGGCGATTCTTTGGCCAGGCTGGCTTTCGCTGTCGAACTTCCGGCCAGTGCTGTGGCGTAACGCTCTTGCGCGCCGTAGTCGTTGATGCTGGTGAACGACAAGTGGGCGGTTTTGATGTTTGTCAGTTGTTGGATGGCGAACTCTTTCTGCTCGCCCGGGGCGATCATCAATGAATCAACTACTTTTTCAGCTGATGTTCCTGACTGCAGTTTTATATCCACCATGGACACGTGGTAGAGACCGGGGTTTTTGATGCTCAGGGCTGTTTTTCCTGCCCGTTCCACAAGCGCCCATTGCAGTTCGGTCGGTGCCAGATAAGCGTTGGCGTTCAACCCGGCCGGGCGGAAGAACACTTTGATGCGCTGGCGCACGGCGAGCTGCAGCGTGTTTTGTGTTTTGGCAGCCTGGGGGATCTCCTGGACATTGAGCCAGACCACCGACTCTCTGTCGGACGGCATGCCGGTGCCCTCGTAGATCACCCGCAGCAATTGCTGTTCGTTACCGGTCACCCGGGCCAGCGGCGGGGTCACGGCGAAGGGCACCGAGGCCGTCTCGGACCCGTCGCGGTCGACCCAGGACTGGATAAGTACGTCTTCACCGTTATTGCGCACGGTGATGCCGGCCTCTTTGTGCTTGCCGTCGAACACCAGGCGGGTGGCGCTCAAAGAGATACCGGCGCTGGCCTGGGCAGCCACGAGCAAGCCCAGGAGGCCCAGGCAAAAGGAAAGGGGACGAACCAACATGATCATTACCGATTGATTGCCAAAGAGAGGCGGGGCACCGGGCCCCGCTCCGGGGTCAACGTCTGCGCGGAGTTATTCGTATTGCAGAACGAACGGCAGGGTGGCGTCACCGCGACCGGCGACAACGGTGTCCAGCGGGCCGGTGGTGACGTAGGCAGCCGAGAACTTCAGGGTGGTGCCGCCATCCTGCAGGGTGTTCTCGATGTGGGCGGTGGCGTCCGAAGAGAGATCGATCAGCGCGCCGTTGGCGTCGAGCAGGGCGATACCGATGTTCTTCGCCGCGCCCAGTCCGTCGATCAGTTTCAACACCTTGGTGCCTTCGACGAGGCCCGAGCCGGCGCCTTTTTTCGGTTGGAAGATCATCGACACCTTGGTGCCCTTGTTGCAGGTGATCTTCATGTCGAAGTTTTCGGCGCTGAGCTTACCGCTGCCGATCGGTGCGGCTGCGGTGCCCATGTCCTTGATCGACACTTCACCCATCGGCACGGAAATGGTCTTGTTCAAGTCCGAGCTCTGAACCGAGCAGGCGTCGTTGTTGATGATGCCGGAGAAGTTGATGGTGCCGGAGCCGGCCTTGGTTGGAACGACCGGGTCGGCGGCAAATGCATTGCCGGTGGCGCTCAGGATCGACAGGGTCAAAAATGCCAGGGTGAACTTTTTCATTCTGATTTCCGTATGTGTTTGAAGTGCAGCGTTAAAGTGCGCTGCCACGATACGAAAGCTGTTCAGATGAAAAAATCAGACGATCCTTAGATTCACGAAATGCCCATGAATCAACAGTCGCTGATGACGGTTCGTTAGTTGAAAAGTTTGCGCTCGATGCAGTAAGCCAACAAATCCTGATCACTGCTGACTTCAAGTTTGCGCATTGCGGCGATCTTTTGCGTACTGATGGTCTTGGCACTTCTGTTCTGGCCACGGGCAATGTCGCTGACACTTTGGCCTGCAACAAACAGGCGCAGGATTTCATGCTCCTTGGGTGATAGTCGGGCAAAGCGTTCGTCCAGGTCGGCGGTGGACTCGATCACCGAAACCGGCTCTGGGGTCGCACTGCGGAAGGGCCTGCCACTGGCGACAGCCTTGAGTGCGACTTCGATTTCGTTGTGCAACTGATGTTTCTGGATGACCCCGAGGACGCCCAGCTCATGCAGGCGGGTCAGGATCAGCGGATTGGAGATCATGGTCAGCACCAGGATCTGCACATGGGGAAAGTGCCGCTTCAGGTACTCCACCAGTTTGAGACCATCACCATAGGGGGAGTCCGCAGGCATGTTGAAGTCGGTGATGACCAGGTCGACAGGCTGGCTTTCGAGCAGCTTGATCAGCCCGTCCGAACTGATGGCTTCGCCCACGACGCTGAAATGCTCGTCCCGTTCGACGAGTTCGCGCACTCCCAGCAACACGATGGGGTGATCATCCGCGATGACAACGTTGAGTTTTTCCATGACCAGGTGTCCGTAAGGTGTCGTTGGGTAAATAAGGGGGAGGTTACTTGAATGTCGCCAACAACGCGTTCAGGTCTTCAAGAACCTGGTGAACGTCCAGCGCCAGGGCCGGGGTGAGTTTGTGCCCGGTCAGTCGGCATTCCAGCAGGGCGCAGGTCTGGGCGAGGGCGCTGGCCTGAATGACCCCCAGTGAGCCGGCGACGCTGTGGAGTTTTTGTGCCGTGCGGTCAGCCTCTTCCTGGTTCAGCGCTGTGCGGATGTCCTGCATGTCCTGTTGCAGGGTGCGGATAAAGAGCTCCTGCATTTTCGCTGACAATTGCACAGGCGCTTCAGTCGAGGAGGGGGCCTCGACTATCGGAGCGCTGTCGGCATGCGCGGCCACGGGCTTCTTGCAGTGTTTGATCAACTGCGTTCGCAATGTTTGCAGGTTCAGAGGTTTGACCAGCCAGGCGTTCATGCCCACGGCGGCACAACGTTCGCCTTCCTCGCGCAGGGCATTGGCGGTGACACCGATAATGGGCAGGTCCGCGCCGCGTTGGCGCAAGGCTGTGGCCAGTTCATAGCCGTTGATGATCGGCATGTTGACGTCAGTCAGCACCAGGTCGAACAGCCCGGGCAGCCATTGGGCCAGTGCCTGTTCTCCGTTGTCGGCCGCTGTTACCGAACAGCCCAGGGCTTCCAGTTGTTCCTTGATGATCGCCTGATTGATCGGGTTGTCTTCGGCCACCAGGATCCGCAGATTCAGATCGGCCGATGTTTCGGGCAGTAAAAGTGGCTGGTGAACATCCGCACCGTGCAGCGCACGGCTCACGGCCCGGGCGATCGCGCGGACATCGTTGGCGTCGACTTCCCGATCCTGCGTGGTGCCCGACGGCGCTTTGCGGGCGCCTGCGGTGGCGATGATCCGTGGGCCGGGCCAGGGGGCTTCATTGCCAATCGGCAGCATATCCACCAACAGCGCCGACGCCGTGGCGGGTTGACTGTCGCCACCCACGACCCGGGCGTCCGCACCCAGGCGGTTGAGCCAGGCGCAGAGGTGCTGCGCCAGTTCCTGAGCCTGTGCACGGACATAAACCGGTGGAGTTCCCGGCGTGAATTCGGGGCAATCGGCCAGTTCTCCCGGCAGACACTCCAGTGTCAGTTGCAGGGAAAAACTGCTGCCCAGCCCAGGCTCGCTGACCACTTTGAGCTGGCCCGCCATCAGGTCGCACAGCCACCGGCAGATCGCCAGGCCCAGCCCCGCACCCGCTTCACTGGAGGCATCGCGGACCTGATAGAACGGATCAAACAACTGCACTTGCTGGGCCTGGGAAATACCGATGCCCGTATCGCTGACCTGCCACTGCAGGCTCACGTCACCGGCGCTGCGCTCCAGCACCCGGACCCGCAGAACGACCCGACCGTTGTCGGTGAACTTGATGGCATTGCTCAACAGATTATTGAGGATTTGCCGAATGCGCAGCGGATCACCGCGAACCCGGTCCGGAAGGCTGGCATCCATGCAGGCGTAGAGTTGCAGCCCCTTGGCTTCGGCGAAGGCACTGTAGGTGCGCAAAGTGTCTTCGGTCAGTTCCAGCGGGCAGAAATCCTGGTCTTCCAGCGTCATTTGCCCGGACTCGATCTTCGACACGTCCAGCACATCACTGATCAACTGGAACAAGGTGGCGGAAGACCGCTGGATGGTATTGAGGTACTGCTGCTGACGCGGTTCCAGCGGGGTCAGCCCCAACAGTTCGAGGGTGCCCAGCACACCGTATAACGGCGTACGGATTTCATGGCTCATCGTCGCCAGAAACCGGGTTTTGGCCGCGTTGGCCGAATCGGCGGCTTTGCGTGCGTCTTCCAGTGCGGCGGCATCTTCGACCAGGCGGGTGACGTCATGGATTGCGCACAGCCAGGCATCCTGTCCCTGATAACGGGTGGAGGTGAAGTCGACATGCAGGTGACGGCCATCGATCTCAAGGTCGGTCTGCCCGGAACGGATGAGATCGTGCTGACGATTGAGTACCGTGATCAGTTTGGTGCTGTCCTGCCATTGCTGGGCGCGGCGATTTTCCAGTAACACGGCATGGTCTCTGCGGCGGATGACGCACAGGCCGGCCGGTGCCGTATCAATGACTGTGCGGCTGAACGCTTCGCTTTCGGCGATGCTTTCGTGGGCCCGGTGGGCAGGCAGCACCACGCGGCGCTTGTACCAGCGATTGAACGCCCGGCCACCGCCAATCCCCGCCAACAGCAACGCGAACAACGCCAGCAACGGCCACAGGGCGTAGTTGAGGAAGCTTTTCAGGCTGATGACGTAAATCCCCGACCAGTGCCGTTCGCCCGGGCTGGAGACTTTGAACACCAGCCCGTCACGGTTGAAGTTCAGTCCTTCATCAATCTTCAGATCAGGTTTTATCGCACCGATCAGCGCTTCACCGGAGGGGGCGATGAGGGTGAAGTGGTCGTAGATCGACCATTGCATGATGCGTTCGATGTTGTTGACCTGAGCCAGGTTCAACAGTGAAGCGACCACCACCCAGGAGCTGGCGCCCTCGATATGCATCGGGGCCGAAGACAAGTCGATGTTGACGTAACCGAGCACGGACGCCTTGGCGCTGTCACCCTCCGCCGCATTGTATTGCACCCAGTGAACCCGGTTATCCAAGGGCTTTGGGTTGGCATCGTGCAGTCGTTGCAGCAACTGCTTCATTACCCCGACAAACTCCCCGCCCTGTATCTGGCCCTCACCGCGCAGACGCCCGGCGGCGGGCACGGCGATGTCGAAGTTGTCCGGGACGTTGAACAGGACAACTTGCGGTGACTGAAAATGCGAGGCCGACCAGAAGGCGCTGTAGTGATCGGCCAGGTGCGCACCGAGGTTGAAGACTTTCAGGTGCTGACTGGGGGCGATCTTGTGCGGATCGACCTTCACACTGAAGGGCAGGGAAAAGGAATGCTGTTGGCCCCGGTAGATATCAGGCCCCTCGTCAGGCATTGCCTGTTGCAGCGACATAGGGATAACCGTCGAGGTCAACATGCCGCCCTCGGCGCTGTGCGCAGACAGCGTTTCGAGAAAGGCTTCCTGTTCGTGCAGATTCTCCAGCAACCGCGCAAAGTGGAATCGCACCGTGTCGTGCTGCTCTTCGAGCGTGCGCTGCACGCCCCAATAGCTGATTCCGATCAGCAGCATGACGGTTGCGCACAGTACGGTCAGGCCTTTGTTCAGGCGCAGCGAACTGTTGGCCAGTTTGTCGAAAATGGCGTTGGGATGATTCATCGCACGGCCACGCGACCGATGAGCGCAAAGCGGTTGAGCACTGAGACCTCGAAGCAAGAGACGCTGGAACGCACGTGTCTGAGGGTCAATAGGTGCTAGCCGGACCGTCATGGGTCAACAACTGCTGGAACTGATCCGGGGACACGGCATGGGAGATCAGGAAACCCTGAACCTGAGTGCAGTCGATTTTACGCAACAGAGCAAGCTCTTGCGCGGTTTCCACACCTTCGGCGACCACGGTCAGGCCCAACTGCCGTCCGAGGGCGACAATGCTGGTCAGTGCCTGGGCCAGTTCCTCGTTCTCGTTGCAGCCCTGAACCAGCGCCCGGTCAATCTTCAGCTCGGTAAAAGGCGTCGACACCAGGTTCATGTAGGAGCTGTAACCCTTGCCGAAATCATCCTGAGACAGGCCGAATCCCATGATCCGCAACCGGCAGGCACCGGCGTAGAAGTTGCTGATGTCCTGTGGCACCGAACACTCCATCAGTTCAAAGCAGATTTTTCCCGGTACCCCATGATGGGCGTGCACGAACTCGAGAATCCGGTCGGTCAGGTCATGGCTGTTGAGCAGGTGCGTGGGCAGGTTGATCGACACTGGAATGTCGTACCCCTGATCGCGCCATCGGGCCTGCGCCTCGATCGCCTGACCCAATACGTGCCACAGCAGGTGTTCCTCCAGATTGAAGGCTTTGAGCGCCGGTAGAAACAGGCCCGGCAGCATCAAGCCGTGTTCCGGGTGCATCCATCGCACCAGGGCTTCGGCGGCGACGATGCGCCCGTTGGCGAGGGCTTTCTTGGGTTGAAACCAGGCTTGCAGTTGACCATTGCCCAGGGCGTCAAGAATGGCCTGGCGCTCAATGCCCGGAACGGGCAGTGGCTGAGTGGCCTGGCGCAAACCCATGAGCTGGTCGGTCAGGTCGCGCAGGGCCGTGGATTTCACCGGTTTGGAAATCAGTCCGATGACCTTGACCCCCGAATTGCGCGCCACCAGGCTGGCCCCCATCAACATGCGCCGGGAGGTCGCACTCATGATTGCCAGGGCCGGTCGGGCGTGCAGGGCGGCCAGCCCCTGGATGAACTGCACGCCATCCATGCCGGGCATGAGCAGGTCGGTCAGTACCAGATCGAATTCACGTCGTTGCAGACGGGCGAGCGCTTCTGCGCCATCGCGTGCCGCTTCGAGATGAAAATCACCCAGTTCGCTGAACAGGTGCTGCAAGTACAAATGCTGGAAGGGATGGTCTTCGACAATCAGGATGCTACAGCGCTTCATGGGCAGCTCTTTCATAAGGCACCAGGTAATTGAACAGGGCTTGCAGCGTGAACGGCTTGACCAGACAGTGGTTCATGCCGGCGGCCAGGCATTGGGCCGCTTCTCCGCGCAAGGCGTTGGCGGTGGCGCCGATGATGGGAAGGGTGCAGCCCAGGCGACGTAGCTCCCGGGCCAGTTCGTAGCCATTGAGGCGCGGCATGTTGACGTCGCTGAGGATGATGTCGAACGGTCCGTCGCGCCACAGCGACAGCGCCTCCTCGCCATCGGCGGCCAGCACCACGGTGCAGCCGAGTTCCTCCAGTTGATCACGCAGGATCAATTGATTGATGACGTTGTCTTCGGCTACCAGAATGTGCAGGTTCAGCCGTTTCAGCTCCTGTGGATCGGCATGTGTTGCAGGTTTTGCCACCCACAATCCCTGTGCCAGGCTGACCGCCTGGTGAATGGCGTGCAGGTCGTTGAGATTGACCTTCCAGCCACCGGACATGATCTGCGGCTCGTGGCTGCCGTCACCAGTGGCGAGCACCAGCGGGCCGGTCCATTCGGATTCAAGGCGTTGCTCGAACGCGCCCGGGTGCAACTCGATCAGGATGCTCTGGGAGGACGAACCCTGACGCGGAGGGTGGCCGATCTGCGGGCGTGCGCCCCAGCGTCTTAGCCAGCCGCTGATGACTTCGGCCAGCTCGCGGATTGGCGACACCACGTAGACGATCTCCTGCAGCAATCCTTTCAGATTCGTTTGTACTGCGCTGCCCGAGGGTTCTTCCAGTGGCAGGTCCAGGGAAAAACTGCTGCCCAGTCCCAACTCGCTGACCATGCGGATGCTGCCATTCATCAAGTGGGTCAGGCGCTGACAGATCGGCAGGCCAAGCCCCGTACCGGCCACCACATTGGTGCTGCCGTCGATCTGATAGAAGGGGTTGAAGATCAGCGCCTGATCGTCCTGGGTGACGCCTTTGCCGGTGTCCGAGACCTGCCATTGCAGGCTGGCACGCTCGCCTTCGCGACAGAGCAGCCTGACCCTCAGGACCACCCGCCCGGAGTCGGTGAATTTGACGGCGTTGTTCAGCAGATTATTGAGGATCTGGCGGATTCTCGTGGGGTCACCAATGACCCGTTCCGGTAGTTGCGGGTCCAGGCAGGCATACAACTGCAAGCCTTTGCCCCGTGCCGCGGCGGCATAACCCTGGATCACCTCTTGCACCAGTTGCAGGGTGGAGAACTCGCTCAGTTCCAGCGCCAGTTGCCCGGCTTCGATTTTCGACACGTCCAGCACATCGCAGATCAATTGCAACAGCGTCGCCGATGAACCCTCGATCGCCCGCAGGTAGTCGCGTTGCTGCACATCCAGGGTGGTGCGCGCCAGCAATTCAAGAGTCCCCAGTACGCCATACAGGGGTGTGCGGATTTCGTGGCTCATGGTCGCCAGAAACAACGTCTTCGCATCATTGGCGGCGTCGGCGAGCTGGCGTGCCTGTTGCAACGCTTCTTCGATCTGGGTGCGCGCGCTGATGTCACTGAAGGTGCAGAGCAACACGTCCTCACCCTTGTAGCGGGTGGGCACGCAGCTCAGATACAGATGGCGGCCATCGGCGGTTTCGAAGTAGTCGGTGAGGGGCGGTGCTTCGCCATTGAAGGCTCTGCGAATCCATTCGGGACACAGTTGCTCGCGTTCATCGCCCTGGCCCAGCCATTGTTGGGACAGGGTGTTTTCCAGCACCACCTGGCCGTCGGTGCGGCGCAAAACACACAGTGCCACCGGGGCTGTCTGGATCACGTCGCGGCTGAACAGTTCGCTTTCGACCACGGCCTGGATGCGGTGGATCGTCGGTTTGATGAAGCGATGTTCCATGCGCCGGATCAACAGCCATACCAGGCTGATACTCAGCAGGCAGAACAGCAGGGCGCCGATCAGTTGCGATGCCAGCGCAGAGAGCAAGGCCCGCAATTCGATGGAGTACACCAGTTGCCAGTCCGATGACTTGAGTTGCTTGCGAATCACCAGATGATCGGGCAACCAGCCTTCGCCGACCAGACCAAAGAAGTTTTCACGCTGAAGCTGCAAAAGATTCTGGCTCAAGCGTGTGCTTTGGCTATTGGTGAACAGCAACATGCCCTGGGCGTTGAACATCATGAACTCACCCGCGCTCTGATCGTTCAGCGCGTTGGAGACTTTGCGGCCGTCCATTTCCAGTCCCAGCCAGCCGGAACTCGTGTCGCGCTCGTCGAGGCGAATGAAAATGTACAGCTGTGAATGCCGGGCCGATTGATGTGTCAGCCACAGTTCTTCAAGTGCGGGGGCGTTCTCGCGCTTGAGCGTCTCCAGGCGATTGAGCATGGCCTGAGGAAAGTTCTTTGGCATCGGTGTTGCGGTGTACAGACGCTTGACGTTTGCATCGGTGCCGCTGCTGACGTAGATGAGGTTGACCTGTTTGTCCTCCAGGTAATCACGCATGCGCTGGGTCAGGCCGATACGCCACTGCTTGCCGGGCGTGTTGCCCAGCAGCAGATGAATCTCTTCATCGGAGGCCGGTGGTGTGGTGGCGGGTTTGCGCGTGGCCGACAGGCTGAGGCTTTCGAGCAACGCCTCGCGAGTGGTGAAAAAGGTATGCGCTTCGGCGATGGCGCTGCTCATGTAGCCGCGCCGCCGGGACAGTTCGTTGGTGAAGGTGAATAACAGAAAGTTATAGACCCCGCCGAGGATGCCGATCAGCAACACCAGCGCGAAAATGCGCAACAAGCGCCGCGCCGCATTCGGGGTGGAAAGGATCGGGTTGATTTGATGCAGGTACGACTTCAATCTCATGCCCGCACTGTAGGCAGGCATGAGTTCGATCGATATAAGACGATCCTTAAATGACTACAGATAACTCATGATGAAGGTCACGGCGGTGTTCGCCGTGCCCGCTTTCAACGTGCCTTCGGCGAGGCGGTAGTAGGACGCGGACAAGGGAATCCTGAAGTCGGTGTCGGTGGTGTTGAAGCCGTTGAACGGGTAATTGGTGTCCAGTGCGATAGGTTGCCCCGCATCGTTCATCAACTGCAGGCCGATGCCTTTGGCTGTGGACTCGGCATTCAGCGCCACGATGCCTTTCTTCGAGTCGATGACAGTGGTGGTGGCCTTGAGTTGATAGGTCACTTTCTTGATGCCGCGCTGGCACTGGTTCAAGGCAATGTTGTATTTGATCACGCGCGGTGTCGCGCCGCTCTTTTCGAACTCTTCCAGACGGTAGTCGTCACCCATCGCCACCGGCACGGACGGGGTCTGGCAGGAGGCGGTATTCAAGTGAATCGGGTTGAGCAGGTTGAACTTGATGAACACCAGATCACTGACTTGCAGGTTGCCGAGAAAGCCGGCGGCAATCTCGTTTTTCGGCGACAGTTCGCCGGATTTGAAGATCTCCAGCGTGTAGTTCCCGCCATTGGTGGTGTAAGTGCCTGAGCCGATATTGAACGGCGGAGGCATGTAGGTGATGTTCGGGTTGGGGGTGCCGACACGAAATGAAAGTCCGGTCTTGCCCAGGGGATAGGTCGCGTCGACGGGCGCTCCCAGAGCAGGGTTCACGGCGAATCCGTAGCGTGTGGCCGCCGTGCAGGTAAAGATGTGCTCCGCCGCATTGAGCGATTGCTGGTAGATGATGGTGCCAATGGGCGCGTCCTGGGGGACCGTCAAACTGTCCGCCCCCACGTTGGCGCCGAAATTCAGGGTCACTGTCGTGTTGTGTTTATCCGAATAGGTAAACGCACAGTTCGCGGCCATGGCGCCCGAACCCCAGACGAGCGCCATGACGCAGGCAATGTTTGAAAAAACGCGCATTCGTCGCTGTTTGTCGGGTCGTTCCATATTGACGGCGCCACACGGTGATAGAGGAGCCACGCACTCTAGTGGCCGTGGACAGCGCCGGACATCAGGCGATTCCTAGTTTGCCGGGGCAGGTACGCTGATTTGCTGGACTTATGTGATTCTGATATCAGTGCTATCCAATTAGTGCCGTTTATCAATCAATCGTCGAAGGGTAGTTTGCCTCTCCATACCGTATTGATGGAAAGGAGAGGCAAATGATGCGAACCACGATGAAGGCCGGGGTGCTGGCCGCGATGATCGGGATGTCCGGTGCTGAAGTCGAGGCGGCGGACTACCGGCAGAACCCGTTCACCTTGACTTACGGTGGCGCGATCACCCGCAACGAGCCGGGCAAGGTCAACATTCATCCGGTGACCTACTCGCTCAATGGCCTGGCCATTTCCGCCAACGTCTACACCCCCGCGAACTACGATCCGGCCCGGCACTATCCCGCCGTTGTCGTCGCGCACCCCAATGGTGGGGTGAAAGAGCAGGTTGCCGGTCTTTACGCTCAGCGTCTGGCCGATCAGGGCTACATCACGATCACGGCGGATGCCGCTTATCAAGGCGCGAGCGGGGGAGAACCACGCAACATCGACAAGCCGGCCAACCGCGTCGAAGACATTCATGGCATGGCCGACTTCATCGCCAGCTACCCCGGCGTCGACAGTGCTCATCTGGGTTTGCTCGGCATCTGCGGCGGTGGCGGTTACTCGTTGAAGGCTGCGCAGACCGACAAACGCTTCCGCTCGATTGCCACGGTGAGCATGTTCAATTCCGGGCTGGTGCGCCGCAACGGTTATCAGGACTCGCAACTCGACACGATCCAGCAACGCTTGCAGCAAGCCTCGGCCGCCCGCGCCCAGGAAGCCGCCGGCGGGGAGATCCAATACGTCGGCGATGCCAAATTGACCGATGAGCAGATCGCCAAATTGCCGTTCGACCTGTACCGCCAGGGCTTCGAGTATTACGGCAAGACCCACGCGCATCCCAACTCGACCTTTCGTTACACCCTCAGCAGCCTGCTGGATCTGATGAGCTTTGACGCCACCGACCAGATCGAGCTGATCGACAAGCCATTGCTGATGATCGCCGGCAGCAAGGCCGACAGCCTGTATTTGTCGGAACAGGCCTTCGCCAAGGCCACCGGGACTCAGGACAAGACCCTGTTCAAGATCGAGGGTGCCACGCACATCGAAACCTATTGGGTGCCGGCCTACGTCGATGTTGCCATGGAACAGCTGACGGCGTTTTACGCCCGAACCCTCTGATTCGAAGGAAGCCATCCATGAACAAAACCTTGTTGGGCCTCGCCATGTGCGCGGCCACACCTTTTGCCAGCGCTGCTGAAGTCGCGGGCGGCGGCAGTGAGCCGTTGAACGCGCAGCAGATCCGTCGTGCAGGTTCTCAGGCTTCATTCGTGGGGCCTGAAGATTATTTCTCCGGTCGGGTGCGCGTCGATCCACTGTTCAACGACACGGGCGAAATCAATGCGTCCGGCGCTTACGTGACTTTTGAGTCGGGCGCTCGTTCGGCCTGGCACACCCATCCTGCCGGTCAACGATTGGTGGTGATTTCCGGTGTCGGGCAGACCCAGGAGTGGGGCAAGCCTGTGCAGGACATTCATCCGGGCGATGTGATCGTCTGCCCGCCGGGCGTCAAGCATTGGCATGGCGCTGCGCCTGACAGCACCATGACCCATCTGGCGGTGACCGGCTCCGTGAACGGCAAGAATGTGGAGTGGCTGGAGAAAGTCGCCGAAGACCGGCCGGTGCCGCTGGCAGCACCGACAGAAGTCGCGGTCTCCGAAGTGCTCTCCGCGAGGCAGCAGGCGATCGTGCCGATTGGCGCGGCCATGGCCAGCAGCAACATGCCGCGTCTCAACGCCGCTTTGAACGAAGGACTGGATGCCGGGCTGACCATCAGCGAGGTCAGGGAAATTCTGGTGCAGTTGTATGCCTACGCCGGTTTTCCACGCAGCCTCAATGCGCTGGGTGAATTGATGAAAGTGGTCGAGGCGCGCAAGCAACGCGGCCTCCACGATGAGCCCGGGCGCGAACCCGGTCACGCCGTGGCGACAGGCGACGCCTTGCTGGCCGTGGGCAAGGCCAATCAGACCCGTATCGCCGGGGCGCCGGTTCAGGGGCCGTTGTTCGACTTCGCGCCGGTCATCAACCAGTTCCTGCAGACGCACCTGTTCGGCGATATCTTCGAACGCGACAACCTGGACTGGCAAAGCCGTGAACTGGCCACGGTTTCAGCCCTGGCGGCTACGCCCGGCGCCGAATCGCAGCTGCGCTCGCATATCGCGGCCAGCCTGCGGGTGGGCTTGAGCAGCGCGCAATTGCGTCAGTTGACGCAGGTGCTGACCCAACACGGAGAAGTCGAAGCGGCGGGGCGCGCCAGCGAAGCACTGGAAAAACACCTGGCCCTACCCTGAGCAGCGTCAGCTTCCGTAGCGCAACGCATCACGCAGCAGGGTGAAGGCGGGTGAGCTCTGGCGTCGGCTGGGGTAGTAGAGGTGATAGCCGGAAAACGGCTCGCACCAGTCGGCGAGTACCCGAATCAGCCGGCCCTGCGCGACATGCTCCTGCACCAGGTCTTCCGGCATGTAGGCCAGCCCCAGCCCCTGGAGCGCGGATTGCAGGCGCATGGCAATGTTGTTGAACACCAGTTGCCCCTCGACTCGCACATTCAGGGCTTGCCCGTCCTTCTCGAATTCCCACAGCAGCAGGCTGCCATGGGTCGGCATGCGCAGGGTGATGCAGTTGTGTTCCATGAGATCGGGTGGAATCAGCGGTTTGCGATGGCGGGCGAAGTACGCCGGGGAGCCGACTACTGCCATGCGCATGTCCGGCCCGATGCGCATCGCGATCATGTCCTTGGCCACCTGTTCGCCCAGCCGCACGCCGGCGTCGAAGCCTTCGGCGACGATGTCGGTCAGGCCGTAATCGACGATGATCTCGACATTCAGGTCGGGGTTGTCAGGCATCAACTGTGTGAGGACGGGTTGCAGGATCGTGATTGCGGAATGTTCGCCAGCGGTGATGCGCAACTTGCCGGCCGGTTTGTCGCGAAACTCGCTGAGCAAGGCCAACTCGTGATCGATCTCCTCGAAGCGGGGCGCGATCACTCGCAACAGATGCTCACCCGCTTGGGTCGGCAGGACGCTGCGCGTGGTACGCGCGAGCAAACGCACGCCCAGACGCTCCTCCAGTTGACGCATCGCCCGGCTCAAGGCCGGTTGCGACATGCCCAGTTTTGCCGCCGCACGGGTGAAGCTGCGTTCTTGCGCCACCGCCGAAAAGATTGCGAGCAGGTCGTAGCTTTCAACGGACATTGATGCGCCCCTGATATGAACTGCTGGCGATTATGCCATCAGCCATAACAATCAGCTGACCTTAAAAACGTGCGCGACGGTTCGGGGCAGATCGATTTTTTACGCATTCTTTACGGTGGAGGATTTTGTTCGCATCGATACTGGCCGCGTTTTTTTTGACCGCACCGCAGCCTTGTATGCCTGAAGGCCCCGGTCAGCGTATTGCCCAAGGATGGCATGCCACTTCTTCCCGCCGTTCGAGAGCCGCGACCCTTGAGTAAAAACAACGAAAATTCCCCGTCCAAATCCTCAGGCGCAGCCATGCTGGTGGCCGCTGTCGGTGTGGTTTACGGGGATATCGGCACCAGCCCCCTCTACACCCTCAAAGAAGTCTTTTCCGGTCACTACGGCGTGCAGCTCAATCACGACGGTGTGCTGGGCATTCTGTCGCTGATTTTCTGGTCGCTGATCTGGGTGGTCTCGATCAAGTACGTGCTGTTCATCCTGCGGGCCAACAACCAGGGTGAGGGCGGCATCATGGCGTTGACGGCATTGGCCCGTCGCGCGTCGGCGCCTTACCCGAACATGAGCAAAGTGCTGGTGTTGCTCGGACTGTTCGGTGCGGCGCTGTTCTACGGCGACAGCATGATCACCCCGGCCATCTCGGTACTCTCGGCGGTAGAAGGGCTGGAGCTGGCGTTCGACGGCATAGAGCACTGGGTGGTGCCGCTGTCGGTGGTGGTGCTGGTGGCGCTGTTTCTGATCCAGAAACACGGCACGGCGCGGATCGGCACGCTGTTCGGCCCAGTCATGGTGCTGTGGTTCGTGGTGCTGGGCGCACTCGGGGTCTACGGTATTTTGCAGCGTCCCGAGGTGTTGCAGGCGCTGAACCCGATCTGGGCGGTGCGCTTCTTTACGGTCCATCCGGGCATGGGCGTGGCGATTCTGGGCGCAGTCGTCCTGTCGCTGACCGGTGCGGAAGCCTTGTACGCCGACATGGGCCATTTCGGTCGCAAACCGATTGCCCGTGCCTGGTTCATGCTGGTCCTGCCCGGTCTGGTCCTGAATTACTTTGGCCAGGGCGCCTTGATCCTCGGCAACCCGGAAGCGGTGCGTAACCCGTTCTATCTGCTGGCCCCGGAATGGGCGCTGCTGCCGATGGTCGCGCTTTCCACGCTGGCGACGATCATTGCTTCGCAAGCGGTGATTTCCGGTGCGTTCTCCCTGACGCGCCAGGCCATCCAGCTGGGCTACGTCCCGCGCATGTTCATCCAGCACACTTCAAGCCAGGAGCAGGGCCAGATTTACATCGGCACGGTCAACTGGGCCTTGATGGTCGGCGTTGTGCTGCTGGTGATCGGTTTCGAATCTTCCAGCGCACTGGCTGCCGCTTATGGCGTGGCGGTGACGGGCACCATGTTGATCACCACCCTCCTGTCCGCTGCCGTCGTCTTGTTGCTGTGGAAGACGCCGCGCTGGCTGGCGATCCCGATGCTGTTCGGTTTTCTGTTGGTGGATAGCCTGTACTTCGCGGCCAACGCGCCGAAGATCCTGCAGGGCGGTGCGTTCCCGGTGATCGCCGGTATTGGTCTGTTCTTCCTGATGACCACCTGGAAGCGCGGGCGCAAGATCATCGTCGAGCGGCTGGATGAAACCGCGTTGCCGCTGCCGTTGTTCATCAGCAGCATTCGTGCGCAACCGCCTCATCGCGTACAGGGCACGGCGGTGTTCCTGACGGCGCGGGCCGACGCGGTTCCCCACGCGCTGCTGCACAACCTGTTGCATAACCAGGTGCTGCATGAGCAGGTGGTGCTGTTGACCGTGGTATCCGAAGACAGCCCGCGCGTGCCGGTGGATCGTCGTTTCGAAGTCGAGTCCTATGGCGATGGCTTCTTCCGGGTGAACCTGCATTTCGGCTTTACCGAAGAGCCGGATGTGCCGCTGGCGCTGAGCCTTTGTCACTTGGCCGAACTGGATTTCAGCCCGATGCGCACCACGTATTTCCTGAGTCGTGAAACGGTCATTCCGACCAACCGCATCGGCATGGCCAAGTGGCGCGAGTACCTGTTCGCGTTCCTGCTCAAGAATGCCAACAGCAACCTGAAGTACTTCAAGTTGCCGTTGAACAGGGTCATCGAGTTGGGGACGCAGGTCGAAATGTAAGGACGGGAAACGGCTCAGGGCTGATCGATGCTGACGGTGACACACAGTCCGCTGTTTTCGTTGACGTCGGTAAACCCCAGATCAACCTTGAGCCCCGTACGATCGGCAATCGCCTTGACGATGGACAAACCCAGCCCCGAGCCCGACTCATCGGTGCCCAGGCTGCGATAGAACGGGTCGAAGACACGCGCCTGTTCTTCCACGGCAATCCCCGGGCCGGTATCGCTGACTTGCAGGACGACCGTCGCTTGCTCCCGTTTGACCGAGAGGTCGATACGCCCGCCGGGCGGGGTGTAGCGGATGGCGTTGTCCACCAGGTTGCGGATCAGGATCAGCAGGTCGGTTTCGTTGATGCTGACCTGTACGTCCTCGCTGCTTTCGACGCCGATATCGATATTCTTGCGGTCCGCCAGCGGCAGCAGGTCTTCCAGAATCCGCCGATAGATGTGCAGGACTGAAACGGTGGTCGGCGCTGTACTGGAATTTGACTGCGCGGCGGCCAGGCTCAGCAGTTGATCGATCAGGTTCCTGCTGCGCTCTATGCCCCGGGACAACGGCAACAGGCGTTCGCGGGCGGCTGCCGGCATTTCCGTGGCGGCCAGTCGTTCGGCCTGCAGGGACAGGGCGGTCATGGGCGAGCGCAGTTCGTGGGCCGCATCGGCGACGAAACGCCGCTGGTTGTCCACGGACTGGGCGACGCGGCCGAGCAGGCGGTTGATGGCCACCACAAACGGCCGGATCTCGCTCGGCACATGGCTTTCGTCAATCGGGTGCAGGGCTTGTTCGTCACGCTGGTCGATATCGGCCGAGAGCATGGCGATGGGGCGGAACATCTTGCGCACCAGATCGCCGACCACCAGCAACAGCACCGGAAACAGGATCAGAAACGGCAGCAGACTGCGCCAGGCGCTTTCGCGGGCCTCCTTGTCGCGCACGCCGGTTTCCTGGGCGACGACGATGCGCTCGCCTCGGGCCGTGGTTTTGACCAGCACCCGGAAGTCTTCATCGGTCACCTTCAAGGTCGACAGGCCATCGGACAGGGTCGTGGGGAAGGGCAGTGGCAGCAGGGCGTCGTCGTTGCCGACCGCTTGGCTGCCGTCGGCCAGGTATTGCACGATCACCCGGGATTCTTCGTTGTCGTCGTCCACGGCCTGAGCGGCGGGGTAGTGCAGGGTCATTTGCTGGCGGTCGAACAGGGCCGCCACCTGGCGCAAGGACTCGTCCTGCATTTCGTGGGCCTCGTCCAGCGCCGAGACGAAGGCGAAAACCGCCGCCAGCAGCGCGACGATCAGGATGGCCAGCGACAGCGTGACCGACAGCCGCAGTTGCACCGAATCCCTCAGGCGCCTTTTGAAACCATCCATCCCATTCCCCTGACGTTCTTGATGACGTGACTGCCGAGTTTGCGTCGCAGGGCGTGAATCAGAAACTCCACCGCGTTGCTTTCCACTTCATTACCCCAGCCATAGAGCCGGTCTTCCAGTTCACTGCGCGAGAGGATCGCCCCCGGCCGGATCAACAGGGCCTGCAACAGGGCGAACTCGCGGCTGGACAATTGCACCTCCGCGTTTTCCGCAGTGGTGGCTTGTTTGGACACCAGGTCCAGCGACACCACGCCATTGTCGAGCAACGACAGGGCGCTGCCACCCTTGCGCCGCAACACCGCACGCATCCGCGCCAGCAGTTCGGCCATGTCGAAAGGTTTGAGCAAGTAATCGTCAGCACCGCCGTCGAGGCCACGCAAGCGGTCGTCGAGACCGTCCCGGGCGGTGATGATCAGCAACGGCACCGGGTTGTTGCGAGCGCGAATGCTGTCGAGCACGTCCAGTCCGTCCTTGCCGGGCAAGCCGAGGTCCAGCAACACCAGGTCGTAGTGCTGGGTGTCCAGCGTGGCCAGTGCGGTGAGCCCGTTTTTCACCCAGTCAGTGGCGTAACTGGCGTCGTTCAGCGCACCCTGGATGGCATCGCCGATCATCGGATCGTCTTCGACCAGTAATATCCGCATGACCCGCTCCCCAAAAAAATAGCGCGACGGGCTGGGCCGTCGCGCTTGTATTGAAGCATCTGTGCAAGGGTTTGTCCGGCCCGGATCAGGCGTTGCCCTTCAGCGAGTCAAAGGCTTTGAGCAACTCGTCCATCCGCGCCTTGCAGTCTTTCTGCTGCGGGGCGCTGGCACGCAAGGTGTCGAGCGAGCGGTCGATAGCCTTGTCCAGCATGTGCCAGTCCCCGGCGGCACGCGGCTTGATCCCGGCTTCGGCCGAGTCCCAGGCGGTTTCCAGATCCTTGATGCGGGTCTTGGCGCCGGGCAGGTCGTTTTTGTCGACGAGGGCGGCGACATCGGCCGCAATCGTGCGGAACTCGGACAGATCACCCAGTTTTGAAGCGGCCTGGCCTTGTGTGCTGACTGCACCTGCAGCGGCGTTTGCAGCAGGTTTGTCTGCCGGTTTCGAGCAGCCGGCAGCAATGCTCAGCAGGCAGATGGACGAGACGATGGCGACGTGACGAATGAGGTTTTGAATCTGGCGCATGACGATTCCTTGATGAACAGTTGAAGGTTTATTCAGTGATTGCTTTGCGATTGCCGGTACTGATCTGCGCGGCCGTCACCAGCAGGACGATGACGCAGAGGAAAATCGCGCTGGTCCAGGTCGCGCCCATGCCGAGGCCACCGTAGGTTTTGGCCTGAGTCAGCAAGTCGCCGAGGGATGCGCCGAAGGGGCGGGTCAGGATGTAGGCGATCCAGAACGTCAGCACCGTGTTGCCGCCCAATCGCCAGGCAATGAAGGTGGCGGCGATCAGTGCGCCGAAGATGACGGCGCCGACAGTGAAGCCCAGGCCCAGCGCTTCGGTCGCCAGGTCGCCGGCGGCCGTGCCGAGGGCAAAGGTGCAGAGCACCGTGGCCCAATAGAACAGTTCTCGACGCGGGGTGACGATTTCGCGGATCGACAGGCTGCGTTCCGTCCGGTACCAGACCAGGAAATTCACCACCAGCAATACGGAGAACACAGCGGTGCTGGTGTAGAGGCTGACGTCCAGCATGTCGGTCAGGATGTCGGTAATCTGCGTGCCGACGATGCTCACCAGCACCACGGTCAGCCAGTAGATCCAGGGGGTGTAGGCCTTGGTACGCAATTGACCGAACAGCGCAATGGCCAGCAGCGCGGCCATGCCGAGGCTGGTCGGGCCTGCGCCGAATCCGGCATCCACGGCCAGAAAGTCGGCACCGGTTTCACCCACGGTCGTGGACAGGATCTTGATCACCCAGAAGGACAGCGTCACTTCGGGTACTTTGTTGAGCCAGTCGGCTATGGCGGGTTTCATGGGTGGGATGCCTCTCCTGAGCAGCGCTGGAAGTGCGCAGGGGGAGAAGGTATCCAGTGAAACTTAGCTGAGCCTGAGGACGGAACCTTGCGGTCTTGTTTCAGCGCTCGCGCAAGGCGACGGCGCTGTAGAGACGCTGTTCATCAAACGTGTATCGAACATCCACCGTGAAGGGGGCGAGGCAGGATTCCAGATCGGGCGCCAGGCTGTGGATTGCGCAGTGTCCTGGTTCGGCCAACAGTTCCACGATCAGGTCACCGGCACGCACGTGGCGTTGGCAGAAGGAGAAGATGGCTTTGTAGAACGCCTCCTTGATGCTGAACTGCAATGTGCCTTCGCAGAAACCCTGTGTCGCGAAGTCTTTTGTCGGAGAACGGCCCAGCACCCGTCGATATAACGGCGCCTCCAACGGTCGGTTGCTCTGGGCATCAATGCCCAGGGCTGCGATGTGTCGCTTGAGGGCGAGGGCCGCCGCGCAGTAGTTGTCGGTGTGCGAGATGCTTCCGCAGACACCGGGCGGGAACAGCGGTTCGCCCCCGGAACCCTTGCCGATTGGCAGGCCCGGGAATCCGAGGTGCACGAGCGCTGCGCGGGCGCAGTTGCGCCCGGCAGTGTATTCGCGAAGGCGCTGCCGGTTCATCCCGACCGTCAATCCGCGTTCCGCTTCGAGCAGGCCCGCAGACCACATAGCGCGGTCGCGGGCCTCGACGATGCAGCAATCTTCCCCGAGCAAGGTCGTAAAGCCCGTCATGCCCGGTCCAGCTCAACCGGCCGTGTAACCGGCGATGGTTGCAGTTCCTCCTTTATCAACGCACCGAGCGTTTCGACTTGCGGGGTCGTGAGCATGGACATGTGGTCGCCGGGGACATCCTGCAACTCGGGTACCTGGAGCAGGAGTTGCTGGCAGACACGCACAAATCCCACTCGCAGTTTTTGCCGCAGGCTGGCGTCTTGCGCCAGAAAGACGGCAGCCCTTCCACTGAACCTGCCGTCGGGTACATAGCCGGCGAAAATCTGGCAATGCTGCTTGTAGAGCTCTTGAGCGGCGGTCCGCAACTGATGTTGCAATGCGTGGCTGCCCGGATCTTCCTCGGTGGATTCCAGCCATTCGGGAAGCGTATCCGGTTGTGCGCACAGTCCTGCCTGCTCTTCCAGTACTCGCGGGTCGATCAATGTGGCATCCAGCAGGATCAGCCGTACGGTTTTTGATTGCTGTTCCAGCAAGCGTGCCGTCTCAAAAGCGATCGTGCCCCCGAAGGAGTGTCCCAACAGCGTGATCGGTTCCTCGCTCCCACGGTTGAGGATCGCGTTCGCGTAACGATTGGCGAGTTCCTGGACGCCGAGCAGGTGCTCGCCGTCGCGGTAGGTCTCGAAGGGCTCCAGCGCATGGAAGTTGCACGTTGACGCCAGTGCTCTGGCCAACTGGAAATAGGCAATGCCATGCATCCCGCAGCCCGAGAACCCATAGACGTCGGGCAAGCCCGGTTGCTCGAACCAGCGTGTGATTTTGACCTCCCGGGAATCGCTCACGGTGCTCTGCTGATCCAGGAAGCGGCTCAGCGCCTCAACGGTCTGGTGATCGAAGAACGTGCGCAAGGACAGTTGGCGGTCGAATTCGCGGTTGATACGCACCAGACAACGAATCGCCAACATCGAATTCCCGCCCAGTGCGAAAAAGTTGTCGTGCACAGACACCTGTTCGACCTGCAGGACCTGGACCCAGATGGCGGCCAGTCGATGTTGGGTGGCGGTTTGGGTGGCGACGCTGACCGTCTCGCCCGAGGTGGGTGGGGGCAGGCGGCTGCGATCGATCTTGCCGCTGACGTTCAGTGGCAATTGCTCCAGAAACACCCAGGCGCTCGGCACCATGTAGTCCGGCATGACGCGTTGCAACTGCAGTTTCAGGGCATCACGCTGCAGCGTCTGTCCAGGGCGCGGGACGACGTAGGCAACCAGTTTACGGGTGGCGGGATCGTCCCCGTGCGCGGTGACGATCGCCTGCCTTACGCAAGGACAACGTCTCAAGGCGGCCTCGATCTCGCCCAGTTCGATCCGCAAACCACGGATTTTCACTTGGAAATCGATACGGTCGAGGTAGATCAGGCGGCCATCGGGCAATTGGCGCGCCAGATCTCCCGTGCGGTACATGCGACTGTCCGGCGGGCCGAACGGGTCGGGCAGGAACCGTTCTGCGGTGAGGTCAGGACGATTGATGTAGCCCCGCGCCAGGCCATCGCCAGCGATGTGGATTTCCCCTGTGCAGCCCACTGGAACCGGATTCAGATAGCGATCCAGTACATACAGGCGAGTATTTTCCACGGGGCCGCCGAGGGTGGGGGACTGGCCGGCAACGATGTGCGCGCGACTGGAGTAGATGGTGGTTTCGGTGGGTCCATAGAGGTTCCAGACACGGCGGGCGAAGGTACGCATGCCGTCAGCCAGCGCATCGTCCATGGCTTCACCGCCACTCATGGCGGTGTCCAGAGTCAGCTCGACCTGGCTGTCGATCAACATGCGCCACGTGGCGGGTGTCGCCTGCAGGACTGTTGCGCCGTATTCGTTGGCCAGTCGCGCCAGGGCCATCGGATCAGAGGTGTCTTGCTTGCTGGCGAGCAGGATCCGGGCTCCGCTGATCAGCGGGAGATAGACCTCAACCGCAAAGATATCGAAGGCGGCCGAGGTCACGCTCAGCCAGACGTCCGAAGCCGTCAGCCCCGGTGCGGCCTGCATGGCCGCAAGCAGATTGCTCAGGGCCCGGTGTTCGATCTGCACGCCTTTGGGACGCCCCGTCGAACCTGAGGTGAACAGGCAGTAAGCCAGGTGTTGCTGACCGACCTCGATCTGTGGATCGGTCAACGGCTGCCCGAGAAGGGTCTCCCGATCCCGGTCCAGGCAGATTGTCGGCAGCGCACTGTCAGGCAAGTGTCCGCGCAGATCGTCACAGGTGAGAATCAACCCGACTCCGGCGTCATCCAGCATGGTTGCGATCCGCTGCGCGGGATACATCGAGTCCAGCGGCAGATAAGCCCCTCCGGCCTTGAGAATGGCCAGCAGACTGCTGATCAACCGGGGGCCGCGTTCAACCAGTAGCGCCACGACGGTTTCCGCTCCCACCCCTTGCGCGCGCAAGTACCAGGCCAACTGGTTGGCCTGACGGTTGAGGGTCGCGTAGCTCCATGCCTGCCCTTCAAAGATCAGCGCAGTGGCCTCGGGGGTTCGTTGGACCTGTTCTTCAAAACGCTGGAACACCGGCAATTGCTGTGCGGCACTGAGTACCGTGGCATTTCGGGTCAGCGATAGCGAAGGGCAGTCCATCGGGGCCAGAGGCAACGTGTCGATCGGTGCCTCGGGAGTGTGTGCGAGGGCTTTCAGGATGGCCTCGAAGTGCCGCGTCAGGTGCGCCATCGTCTCGACGTCGAATTGATTGGCGTCGTATTCCAGACGGCCTTCGAGCGCTGTCTGAGCTGAATATGCCAGCAGCTTCAGGTCACAGCCGAGGCTCTGAGTCCGGGGCGAATCGGATTCTCCTCGTTCGAACATGACGGGCAGGTGTTCAACGATCGGGTGATCACCTTGTCGGGCCAGTTCTGCCAGCACACCTGCAAAATCCGCATCGGGATTCTGCTCGGCGTGTGCATGGGCTTCACTTGTCAGAGACACCACCGCTGCAAGGCTGAGTCCGCTGCGAAGGCGGGTGCGCAGAAGCCGTGTATCGACCAGGTTGCCGACACCGCCTTCTGCTTTGCCAGGGTGGCGACGCATCGGGGTGTAACCGAGGCAGATCTCGTCCTGTTGGCTGTAGCGATACAACAAAGTGTTGAATGCCGCGATCAACGCAATATCGAGTGTCGTGCCATGGTGTGCGGCCAGGCGTTCGATGGGCTCAAGCGTTGAGGGCTCGATACGCCAGGCGGCTACGCCGCGCTGACGTGGCCGGGAGGAAGGCGAAACACCGGTTCGAGGCAGCTCCAGGGTCCATGAGCGCTGAGGCGCTGGCGGGCGGGTGATCGACGTTTCGGTGGGGGCCGTGGCGGGTTCTTCACGTTGCAGCCAGTCCGGAGGCGGCAATGCCTTGCGGTCGACCTTGCCATTGAGATTCAGCGGCAGGCGCTGCAGCGCTATCCAGGTGTCGGGCACCATGTAGTCGGGCAAGCCGTGACGCAGGGTGCGGCTCAGTCGTTCGGGGTCGAGCGTGTGTTGGTCGGTGCAAACGAGGTACGCCACCAGCCGTTTTTCGCCTGGGGAAACGTCCAGAGCGATGACCACCGCTTCGCGGATCCCGTCGCAGGCCAGCAGTTGATTCTCGATTTCCCCCAGTTCGATGCGGTGCCCGCGAATCTTCACCTGGAAATCGATACGGCCGATGAACTCAAGTGTGCCGTCGGCGCGGCGGCGTCCCAGGTCGCCGGTCTTGTACATCCGGCTGCCGACAGGGCCGAAGGGATTCGCGATGAACTTTTGCTCAGTCATCTCCGGACGTTTGAGGTAACCCTGTCCGACGCCGATCCCGGCGATATGGATTTCGCCGGCCACGCCATTCGGAGCGAGACGCAGTTGTTCGTCCAGCACATACACCTGAACGCCAGGAATGGCCTGGCCCAATGGCATTTCTGCAGCGACTGCGGTCGATTGCAGGTCTTGCTTGCACCAGGTCGCAACGTCCGAACACTCGGTCGGCCCGTAAGAGTTGACCAGGGTCAGCGGCCTGCCTCGCAATTGCTCGATCAGCGAGCGGTCGACCGGTTCGCCACCCAGTACCAGCGTGCGCAGGCTGGCGGTTCGGGGCGAGGCGGCAAAGGCCCGGAACGCGGACGGCGCGCAGTTGAGCCAGGTCGGGCGATAGGCCGTGAGGGCCTTCAGGAAACCGCCGGCATTGGCAGGCGAATGGGCCGGAATCATGAGGCATGCACCGGCGCACAAAGGACCCAGAATGTTCTTCTGGGTGAGGTCGAAACCGATCGAACTGGCGAGCATCACCCTGTCGTCGACAGACATCTGCAAACCGTCGCGGACATACCATTGCACCAGGTTGGCAAACCCCCGGTGATAGTTGAGTGCGCCCTTGGGACGTCCCGTGGAACCCGAGGTGTAGATGCAATACGCCAGATCGTCCATCGCCACAGGCCATTGCGGGTCCGTCGAGTCGAACGCGGCGAATTGTTCGGGCTCCTCCACGGCGATCGACTCCACCGATTGACCCTCGAAGCGATCCTGCAAATGACGGGAGGTCAGTACCGTTCGAACAGCCGTGTCTTGCAGGATGAAATGGATTCGCTCATCCGGATTGTCCGGGTCGATGGGCAGATAGGCACCCCCGGCCTTGAGCACCGCCAGAATGGCGACGACCATTTGTGGGCTGCGCTCAATGCAGATGCCCACCAGTGCGTTGCGGCTGACACCGGCAGCGCGCAATCGCCCGGCCAACTGATTGGCCTGGACATTGAGTGCCCGGTAGCTCAAACGGGTGTCCTGGAAAACCAGTGCGACAGCGTCCGGAGCACGGCGCACCTGTGCTTCAAACCAGCGATGTACAGGCAGGCCAGGGGCAAGTGGCATGTCATCCCCGGCGCACGCGAGCTTCACAGGCGCGAGCAAGTCACTGACGGCGGCGCCCGGATCACTCAGGGAGGCGGACAGAATCCGTTGGTAGTCTTCGGCGAGTGCCGCGACATCGGAGGGGGTGAAAAGCATGTCGTCGAACTCGAACACGGTGTCAAAGCCACTGTCGGTCTCGACGATTGCCAGGTTCATTTCGAAGGCGGCGGTGATGTTGGTGCTGGGTAGCAGCTCGAACGTGCAATCGCCGACCCGCACGGGCAGCCGTTGTACGGAGGCATGGTTGAGAAAGATCCGGAACAGCCCGCCCGAGCCGGCTTCCTGGCCCAGACGCAGGTGGCCGACCAGTTCGTGAAACGCCAGATGGCGATGCATCATGGCGCGCAGCACTCGCGCCCGAACATGCTGCAACAGCCCGGAAAACGACAGGCCGCGCGTCAGGCGCAGCCGCAGCGGAACCACGTTGACGAACAATCCGGTCAGGTCTTTCTGGTCGGCGTTGTCACGGGTGGACAGCGGCATGCCAAAGATCATGTCTTCGGCGCCGGTGTGCCGATGAAGCAGCAGCGCGCAGACGGCCATGTGGACCATGAACGGTGTGAACGTGCCGGGACCGGTCAACGCCCGCAATTGCCCGGTGGTTGTCGGTGTCAGTGTGTTGACCACGTCGCGGGCCTTGCGCGCGCGTTGTCCGCTGGCAGGCCTGGCACAAGGGAAACGCTGGGGGGCAGGGCGATCCGCCAGTTCCGTGAGCCAGTAACCCAGCGAATCCGATGGGGTGGTGGTCTTTTGGCGATTCACGTACTCGCTGTAGGACAGCGGCAGAGGGGACGCTGTATCGGTCCCGCCGGTGATTGCCGTGTAACGGGCCAACAGATCGCGCCACAGAATCTCGATCGAGCTGCCATCGAAAACCAGATGATGGATGACGAACAGCAACACATGTTGCTCGGGCCCGGTTCGCAGCAGCACACAACGCAACAGCGGACCGCGGCTGATATCCATCGGCCGTTTCAGCAACGCATCGATGCGCGCGGCAAGGGTATCGCGCTCACCGTCGGCGATCACCACGTGCTCGAGGGTGGCGTCGAAGGTGCCGGAAATGATCTGGCGGGGAGTTTCTCCCTCCAGTACAAACCGCGCGCGCAGGTTGTCGTGGCGCTGTACTAGCCAATCGATGGCTTGCTGCAAGGCGGGGATATCGAGTGGGCCATCAATCGATACACGCACCGGAATGTTGTGGGAGGTGGCGGCCTGATTGACCTGTTCGCTGATCCACAGACCTACCTGAATGTCGAGCAGCGGCAATGAGCAGTCGTTGGGAAGGGTCGGGTTCATGAGGCTTGTGTCTCGACTTCACAGGTTTCCAGCCAATCGAAAATCTGCAGTGCGCGATCCTTGGATTCGCAGGTGAAAAAGGCCGTTAGCACGGTTTCCAGGGCCACCGGAGGCGCCATGACGAACTCGCCGTTGCTGCGGTGCTGGATGATGGTGCTGGCGCCCATTTCGCGGCATTGCGCGACCGTTTTTTCGATGGATTTCAGCACGCCGCTTTTCTTGACGCTGAAGTCGTACTCCAGGCCGATGCGGCGCTGCGGCAGATCCAGTTTCAGTTGCGGCGTATTCAGTTTGAGGTCGACGTCATAGACATCCAGCCCGAGGCAGATGTCCATCAGATAACGGGACGAGATGCCGCCACCGGAAATTCTCGGGGCCAGTTCCAGGATGTAGACCCGCTGGTCGGGCGTGATGCGAAACTCGGCGTGGAAGGGCGACTGATCCAGCCCGACGGCCGCAATGATCCGGCGCAGCGCAACCAGGAAAGGCTCACCCGCCTGCATGTCGAACGGTCTGGAAATCTGGGCGTTTTCGTGGAATGTCGGGCCTTCCAGACGTGGGTATTTATGGTGCAGCAGCAGGGGAGTGATTTCGCCATCCAGCACATAGCCATCCACCGAGAACTCTTCACCGTCTATGTATTCTTCAATCAGGATCTGCGAGCCGCCACGCTGGCTGGTCATCAATGAGCAGACCCGACGGGTCAGCGTCAGCGCCTTGTTGAACGCGGCCTGGTCATCGACCCGGATCACCCCGGCGCTGTAGAAGCCGTTGGAGGGTTTGAGCACGACCGGCAGATTCAGCGACGCCTCGACCTGCTGCCATGCCTGCTGTGCGCTGACATCCTGGGGCAGGCACAGATAACGTGAAATGAAATCGGCGGTCGCGGGGACCGACTTGAAGGCCGCTTTGTCCGTCAGCGCGAAAATGGCGTCCGGATCGCGCGCGGGCAGCCCGAAGAGGCGCTTGAGGACATCCACCTGAACCTGGAACCCGTCGTTGAATGAGACGACATGGTCGAACCGTTGCCCGGCGCCGACGGCCTCCAGTGCCGCGGACAACTGTTGTTCCCAGGCGCTCTTTTCGTTCTGCAGCAGTGCGGGCGGTACGAAACAGACGACATCTCTGTCGTGTTCGCGGCAATACGCAACATAATCCTGAAGGTCACTTTCACGGCCAAGGGCCAGAATCTGCATCATCTTTCCATCTCTGAATACAAAGTCATCGGGCGAGACGGCGCCGTTCGACGCGCCGGTCCGGTCGGTTGAAATCGCACCTGTTCCGTTCAGGTGTTGTGGAGCGAGTCATGCAGCGTTTGCCACAGCTCCAGCGTGAGGGACTCGATCACGTCGAAACGATCCTCCAGGCGCACGAGGATCAACGGTGAGTGGGTTGCCTCGAACTTCAGTGCCAGCATCGACAGCGCCCGCCAGTGGTTGATCAGCGTCTGGGTCAAGGTCGTTATCGACCCCTGGCAGTCCGCGCGTTGCAGCGATTGCGCGAGCAAGGTCAGCCCGGGAATCACGTAAAGCACCACAATGTGATCGAACAGTCGGCGTGCGGCCGTTGCACCGGTTTCCGGCACGTCGCGAAAACGCGACATGCACAGGGCTCGATAAGCCGGAAGGGCACCGCGGTAGGTATCGTTGGTGAGAAATGAACAGGCCTGACGGTACAGACTGGCTCGCACATCGAAGTCGACGGGCCGCCCGGCAGGCTGCATCACGACAAAATGGCCCATGTGGTCGTAGGTTTCGGTGCGTACCCGATCGGTGATTGCCGTCGCGAACGCTTCGATCGGCAGCCAGGCTTCGCAGCCGTGGGGTTCGCGATCGACGATCAGTGAGTCGAAGATCCTTACATGGGTGGCGGCGTCGTTCATGCCGATCACCAGCACCGCATGCAGATAACCCGGTTTACTGCTGTAGACCGGGGCGTAGTCCAGATACGCGGAATTGACCCACACCACGATTCCGGGGTATTCGCCGAGCAGGGCCTGGAGTTGCGCTACCCAGTCTGAAGCAATGGGCACCCGTGTCACCTGGGCACCCAACACCTTGCAGGCGCGAAGACCGACGTCCTCGACGGCGAACGTGTATTCCGGCATACCCCATTCATCCAGTCCGGCGCGCAGGAGGTAACCGTCACCGGCCTCCAGCAATTGCGCCTCGTGGAGCGCGGCACCGCTGCGGCCGGACAACTGCGCCAGGCTTCCGGTGAAGCAATTGATGGCCAGGGGGGCGAAGCGCACGACTTCATTCAGGTTCACAGGGCGCCCTCCGTGGCGGGATGATGATTGACCTGCAGGCGGTTTTCGGCACCTCGTACGGCTTTGGCGATCCGCCAGAAGTAAATGAGCCCGATGGCGAGTTCGAATATCGAACCGATGATCCAGCAGGTCACCAGCGACGAGGGATCATCGCGATTGCCCATGGCGACGTAATAGATCAGCGGGATGCTCATGAACCACATCAGCACCAGCCGCACGATCAGGGAAAACCGGGCCATCCCGATGCTTTCGAGAACAGCGGCGCCGGTCATCGAAAAAGCAAAGGCACCGGAAAACGTCCACAGGACGCGCTGGGTATCGATGGCCAGGTCGATGATTTCCTGGTTATGCCCCAGGTCGCCAAAAGCCTTGAGCAAGACTTGCGGCATCGTCACCTGGACGGTGGACACCAGCAGGACGTAGATCAACTCAATGACCACGGTCACCCGCACAATCGTCGCCAGCTCGGCATATTGTTGTTTTCCTGCCGCCGTGGCGCACAGGATGCTGCAGCCGATGCCCAGCCCGATGATCGGGATGATGCCCAGGTAGTTGATCGTCAAGTTGACGTTGTTGGCCGCCAGCGCACTGGCGCCCAGTACCGCAACGATCCAGATGAACGCCGTGTTACCGAGTTGATCCACCCCCGCCGACAATCCGCTGGGTACGCCTCGGCGCAGCCGGAAAGCCAGGCGACTCCACAGGTGTTCACTGCGGGCGATGAAGATATTCATCAGCTCGCGCCAGACCTCGCGCGGCAGCATGAGCGCGTAGCAGCCCAGCATGGACAACGTACCGATCAGGGTCCCGATAGCCGCACCGGCCATGCCCATTTCGGGCAGCCCGAACTTTCCGAACACCAGGCCCACGGTAAAGATCGAGTCGACCACCTGACCGACAATGCCGACCATCAGTGTTTCACGGGTGCGTCCCACGCCGTTGAAGAAGGATGACAACGCCGTATTGATCGCCATCACGCCACCGAAAATCGCGGCCCAGAGCATGTACTGCGACTCAAGGCTGACGATTTGCGCGGGACGCGAGCTCAACTGCGGAATCAACGCGATCAGCGGGGCGGCCATGAACAGCACCGCACCGCAGGCCAGTCCGAGGAACAATCCCAGCGCCCCTTCACCCCGGGCTTCTTCGATGCCCGAGCGACCGTTTGCCTGGGCAACGAACGAGCGTGAAACCCCGACGGTGCTGCAGAAGAACGCGATGATCGCCATGCTGGTAAAGACCGCCGGCCCCGATGCCGCCAACGTATCCGGTGAGTAATGCGCCAGACATAACCGGTCGACGAGCATCATCAGCAGGTTGCCGACCATTGTCCCCATCAACGGAAACGAGACGACGGCGATACGTTTGGCCACCGCGGCGTCAAACCAGCGCTGCATGCTCGAACTCCTTTGTCCGTTGGCCGGCAGGCTGATCATCGAGTAGCTCGTGCAAGTGAGCAAGCAGGCGGTCGGGGTCGCCGATCCGGGCAAGCAAAGACAGCAGCAGGCGTTCCATGCCGAAGGCTACGCAGGCTGAGTGCATGGCGGGCTCAGGGGCTTGCGGGCCGATTTTGAATGCCTGCGTGAACAGGTCGCGGTGCAGGTTGCGCGATCCGACGCTGACCTGGCGCTGCGGCCAGGGAATCACCGCTTCAAGCTTGACGCCCATCGCCAGTTGAACCTTGCGGGTCACCTGGGCCGACTCGCCATAAAAGACATCGCTGGCGCGTTCCACGAAGGTCGATGGCACCAGGCGTCTGATCAGTTCCACGCCACTGTCGAACAGCACCTGACACATGTGTTCGACTTGCGACTGCTGGCCCAACAGTACGAACTCACGCATGGTGAAACTGGCCAGGCGTGTCGGCTCGTCGAGGACGGGCTCGTATCGGTGGCAATGGCCCAGCGCCGTGAAGCACTTGAGGTCCCAGCGCTCTGTGCTGCCGGCCAGGTGGGAGAATGTGTGATAGCAGGTCGAGGGGCTCAATACCCAGTCGCCCTCGTGATCCTTTTCAGAGTGATCACTGCACGCATGCGGGCTGGCGGTCATCGGGATGCAGGGCAGCTTGTTGAAAAAACCGATCTTCTCCAGCGCCTGTCGCTCGATCAGCGTCGTGCACGAGTGTGCCGTGGCGCTGATATGGCGGCTCATGGTGTTGATCAGTGCCCGGTCCAGAGCCTCGTAGGCCTGGTGGAGGGTGTCGCAAAAACGGTAGCCGATCAGGCCATTGCCGGAAGCGACGACCGAGAGCAGGCGACGAGCCTGTAAATCCTGCAGTGCGAACATGTCGATTATCCCGCTTGGTTCATCATGGCGATCACGCTGTCGACCAGCGCCTCGCGGCTGTCCAGACAAAATGGCTGCAACGCGGCATCGTCGAAGACGAATTGCAGACGGTCTTCGATGGCGACCAGCAGCCGCATCTGATCCAGGGAGTCGAATACGATCATGTCCAGCGGCGATGTCGGGCTGACTTGCTTGGCAGTGGCGAGCGTGTGCAGAACTTCATCGACCACTCGGGTCAGGTCCACGTGAGTCAGGGTTTCCATACGATGAATCCTTCCATGTAAAGCGTGTCCAGGGCGATGGAACGGAACGTCGCGAGTGCGACATCCGGCGACATGATCAAAGGCTGGCCCTTGACGTTGAACGACGTGTTGATGGAGCAGCCATGGCCGCACACCTTGCGAACCTGGGTCAGCAGACGCCAGAAGTTCTCGTTGACGTCCTGGCTGACCACCTGGATCCGCGCACTGCCGTCGGCATGTGCCACACCGCTGACGGCGGCCATGGCGTCTTCCCGAACCCGTGCGGTGCAGAGCATGTAGCGGGTCGGCTGCAGTTTTTTCGACTCGAACAACTGATCGCAATCGATATCCAGAACCGCCGGCGCGAAAGGGCGGAAGGGCTCTCTGAACTTCACCAGGCCATTGATCCTGGCCTTGATTTCATGCCCGTTGGCCCGTCCCAGAATGGAACGATTGCCCAGCGCCCTCGGGCCGAACTCCATGCGTCCGTGAAACCAGGCAATGATCTTGTCCTCGGCGATGTCTTGGGCAGCCCGGGCGAAGTATTCATCCGTCAGCCCTTCGTAACGCCATTTCAGGCTGCCATCCGCCGCGGCGTCGTCGAGTTGCCGGCGTATGTGTTCGACACTGTATTCAGGGCCCAGGTACGGGGAAAACCCGCTGTCCAGCGGCTCACCCTGTTGCGCCGCCAGATAGAGCGCGGCACCCAGTGCGGTTCCATCATCACCTGACGCCGGTTGCACGAAGGCCCGCTCCACCGATGGCAAGTTGCACAGCCGTTCGTTTGCCTTGCAATTGAGGAATGAACCGCCTGCCAGGCACAGCGATGTTTCACCGGTGCGCTCGAGCCAGAAAGCAACGAGTGACTCCAGAAGCGAGGTGAACACGGTCTGCAAGGCCGCGGCAAAATCGGCGTGCCGGTCACCGAGTGCCTCGTCGCTGGTTCGAGGTGCCAGGTTGAACAGCGTCGTCAGAAACTCCATCGCCGCGGGATAACCTTCCTCCGCCCGGCTGAGTGCGTGGGCAGGCCAGCGGATGTTGATCGAGCCGGTTTTCGCATCGAATTGTGCAAGCTGATTGAAGGCTTCCAGGTACGCCGTACCGTTGCCATAGGCTGCCAGCCCCATGACTTTGTACTCGTCGCTGTTGAAGGCGAACCCCAGGAACCGGGTGCAGATGGAGTAGAGCAGGCCAAGGGAATTCTTGATGGGTTGACCATGCAGTTTCTTGAGCGTGCGGCCTTGTGCCTGGAACACCGTCAATGATTCGACTTCACCCATGCCGTCGGAGACGATGCACAGCGCACGTTCGTAACCGCTGGTGAAATAGGCCGAAGCCGCGTGGGCAATGTGGTGATCCACGGCTTTGAAACGCGGTGCGACATCCTCCCAGCCGGCTTGCTCCAAAGCCTTGATGACGGATTTTGCACTCAGGACTTCATCGAAGGATTCCGCCGACTGGGTGAAAAAACGCCGGTAGCGGTCATAGTCGAATCCGTGGGCGATCACTTGAACATCACCCGGTTGCAGGTGTGCCGTGCGCAGGCAGTAGTCAATCGCATGAAGGGGCAGTTCACCCGTGCCTTTGTCGCCGGTGAAACGTTCTTCGGCCGCTGCCGCAATGACCTTCCCATCAATGATCAGGCAGGCGGCACTGTCCAGGCCCTGACAGATGCGCTCGTCGATTTCCAGCGCTTGAGGGTGAGCGGTGCGATGGGCGCGCTGCGAGTTGGGTAATCCGCTGATTCCGAGAATGATCATGGTTCGATGACCTTGAAAATGGAGATGGCGTTATTGCCGCCAAACCCGAAGGAGTTGTTCTGGATATGCCGTAGCGGGCGCGACAGACCACCCGGTTGGGTGACCAGGTCGATCTCGTATTCGAGGCTGTCCGGCTCGATGTGAGTGGGCGGCAACAATTGATGCCGCAGGGACAGGCAACTCGCCACCGCTCCGATCGCTCCTGCGGTGGCCATCATGTGGCCAACCGTGCCTTTGATCGCGGTCACGGCCGCCGTGGGGTAGGTGTTGGCGAAGATCGTGCTTTCCGTGAGGTCATTGGCGCGGGTTCCGGTGCCATGGGCATAGATTGCGCTGATGTCCCCGGCTTGCAGGCCAGCCTGTTGCAGCACCTTCTGGTGGCAGGCGGACACGCCGGCCAGATCCGGGTTGGTCGGATGCGCAGCATCATTGTTGCTCGCGACTGCCAGCAGTTGGGCATAGGGCGTGGACACGACGTCGCGGGCTCGCTGCAGCACCACGAAAGCGCCGCCTTCGCTGATGGTGATGTAGCGCCGGTCACGGGAGAAAGGTTTGCATTGCTGTTCGCCCAGTGCGTTCAGGGTGTAGAACCCTGACCAGACTTTCTTTGAAAAGGCATCTCCACCGCCCACCACGGCGGTGTCGACCGCACCGCTGCGCAGCATGCGCAGTGCGAACTCCAGTGCCACGTTCGCTGAGGCACAGGTGTTGTGGAAGCACAGCGCCGGGCCTTGCGAACCGATGGCTCGCGCAACATTGCGGGCAATCGCGTGGCTGGAATAGGTGTTTTGGCGCCAGCCTTCGTCATCGTCTTCCAGATGCCGGTCGAGGATGTCGGCTTCGGCCTCGTTGTTGCCGACGCACACCAGCGCATTGCGCAGCGCAGCGGATCCGGCAACCAGGCCGGCGTCCGCGATCGCCTGCATTGCCGCGTCCACCGCGTACAGCGAAGAGTCGGGCACGTTCGGCCCGGTGACCTCAGGCGCGCGCTGTTTGAGCAGGGCTTTTTGTGCCGCATCGATACGGCCGGCCATGAAGTTCGGCTTCATCCCTGGATAGACCGCCGCCTGGGCGCTGAAATTGGCCTGGCGGTCGATCAGCGCGGTCCAGAACTGTTCGACATCGAGACCAATGGGGGTCACCGCTCCGAGTCCGGAAACGTAGATTGTGTTCAAGGGGTTTTCCTCTTGACGGAAATAGCGTTGTGAATCACCAGCCTCATGCCCTGTTCATCCCAGGCACAGGCATCCCAAGCGAGGAACGAGCCAAAGTGCCGAACGCGTGTTTTCAGATTCAGGGGGGAGGCGGCAACCTCGCGATTCAGATCGATCTGCAGTGCATCAAACCGGGCAAACACGTAGCTGGCCGCCGCGCCACCCGCACGACGCTGCTGCAGCACCAGGGCGAGATTGCCCAGCGCTTCGGTCAGGACCAGCAACGCCGGATCGGCCATCTGCGCCAGGTAGGGGTGCCGTGCAATGACCTGCTGCAGGTCGATGACAGTCTGGGCATGGGTGCCCTCGTCATTCAGATCGATCTGCTCCGGCAGAAACCAGTACAGCGGTTCACGCGCAGGGCTGACGGGTTGTGTCGATCGACATACCTCATCCATGAACGCCGGTGTCTCGATGAGATCGCCGGCGAGCGTCGAAAACGAACAGCAAAGGCCGGCGTCGCCATTGATCTGCGTGTGCGGCCCCTCGTTCACGTAAGTGACAGCTTGCCCCGGGCGCACGAACGATTTGAACAGCAGCCGTTCGACAACCGTGGAGGAGGGCGCGGGCCGAGTCGGTTGCTGCAGTTCTCTGAGCAACAACATCAGGCCCGGCACGATCGGATCGTTTTCGAAGTGCACCTTGAACACGTCAAGGCCTGGGTCAAAGATTTCGGCTCGGGTGCTATTCATGATGGCGCGAAATCACGATGCTGGCGGCGTTGTCCGTCTGGGCCAGCAGCAGAGCGGCATGCTGGCCGGGCTTCAAGACCTGTACGCCCTCCAGGAAGGCCGCGAATACAAATGCCCGGTTGTACTCATTCGCCGTGGTGTCGTCGGCGTTGTCGTCCGGCGGACACTGAGCGGCCAGCAGCGCCCGGCTGCCGCTGTCGAGAAACAGCCGCGCATCGCCGGGTAACGTCTTGAGCGACTGTTGCACGTCCTTTTCAAAGCGGATAACCGCGCTGAATTGATTGCCTTGCTTCAGGGCCAGGTAGCTGACTCCCGAAGACACCCGGGTTGCAGAGGGTGCCTGCCGGGCGATGTCATCGAGTGCTTCGGGGCAATAGGTGTCCCCGACAAACACATGACTTTTTGCCTGATCGTGATCTTGCAGGTGAAGCAGGCCGTGAAGCATGGCCAGCGCCGGTGTGAGTACCCCGGCATTCAGGGTCGCATTGCCACCGCGGATGTGCTGGCTGATGTTGATGAAGGTCGAGGCCGAGCTGGTCGTGGCATAGGGAAACTGCTGAGCCGACAGTGCCTTGTGATCGATTTTGGCCTGGCGCTGAAAGCGCAGCATGGCTTCCAGGTTGCCGTACTCGGTGCCCACGATGACGGTTTCATTGTGGGTCGCGTCCGTCGGGGTCATATAACGTGCGGCGAGGTAGAAGCAGATTCGACTGAAGGTGTCGCGGAACCGATCGCCTTTGGCATCGACCCATTCATTGAAGTCTTCGGGCAGCAGTTCAGCGTCGCCAGACGCCGACGGTGCAGGCGGATACAGCGCGTAACGCTCGATCGAAAATTCGAGAGTCGCTGGGTTCATGGGATGCTCCGAGCGGAAATGCGCAAACGCATTTCGATAGAGGCGGAGGCATCGCGAATCCGGCCATGGGCCGAGCGCGATGCCGCCGAGGGTCCAGGGTTGAGCCGGCGGACGCTTTGCAGGACCGCCGATTGACGCGTCAGGCCTTGGCGCCCTCGATTTCACGCCACAGCTCGCCAACCGTGCGCGCACGAACCAGTGCATCCTCATCCAGCTCTGTGCCGAACTCGCGTTCGACCGACATCACGACATCGATCAGTTTCAACGAATCGATGCCCAGCGCCTGCAACTCTTGGGACTCATCGATGGGATGGGTGGCATCAAGTTCGGCAACAGTTCTCAGGATTTCTACAAAACGGCTATCAACAGGCATGGTCTGGCTCTCTGGTTTTTGTATGAGTCAAATGCGGGGAACGCTGAAGGTGTCAGGACGCAAGCGCGGCGTGGATGTCGCAGACGAATTCCCGTGTATCGAGGATGGCGGCGTTGAACCCTTCCGCGACCTGGTTCGCTTCGATGGAACCGTCGGCGATCAATTGTTCGATGGATTCGCACGTTGCCTTGGCGTGGGCTTCTTCACCGCTTTCATCCATGTGGATGGTGAAAAACTCGTCGCGGGCGATAACGTTCGGAAATTGCCGGATCAGGGCGTTGTGGATCACGGCGATCTGGAAGTCGGCCTCGGTCTCGACGCCCAAGGCGTAACCCAGCGCAAAGCCCAGGTCTGCGCTGTACCCGGCGATCAGTCTGTCGACGAAGCGTTGCGCGGTGTCGGGTCTTTCACCGACGTCGTAACCCAGGCTGCGAACAAAGTTGCTGAACATCGTGGAGTGGCAACTGGGGGTGTTTTCTTCGCGAATGATGCTCTTGATGTAGGCGCGCCAGTTCTCGTTTGTATGAGCCTTCAACGCTGCCGGCAGCACCTTCTTGTTGAAGCCCTGACTTGAACCCCAGTAATACGGTTGCAGGAACGACTCGAACGCACGGGATGACATCTTTCCGTCCAGCAGCGTCAGGTACATCGGATTTTCGATGTGTTCCAGATCCATGATGCCGTGCTTGAGCAACCGGTTCAGCCAGGGCAGGGTCGAAGGATCGTCTCGCGAGGAAATTCGTTCGTGATAGAGCTGATTGGCCGCTGACCGAGCGGTGCCGGGCGCAATACCCTGCGCTGCGGCCAAGGTTGTTTCCATGGTCGTCATTGCGTTTTACCTTCCTTGCGTCAGTGTTTTCCTGGGTGTGGGGTTGCCCGGTTTCAGCTGGCCAACCCACCGTCGAGCGTCAGTGCCGTGCCGGTCAGGTAAGGGGAGTCGAGCATGGCAATGCAGAAGTGCGCGACGTCAGCGGGCGTGGCCAAGCGCTTGAGCGAAGGCTCTCTGGCCAACAGCGCTTTTTTCTCCTCCGGCAGATGGGCCAGCATTCCACCGTCGACGTAACCTGGCATGACGGTGTAGGCGCGAATGTTGAAACGGCCATAGTCGTGGGCAATGTTCAGGGCCAGGGCATTCAATGCAGCCTTGGAGCAGGAGTAAGGCGCTGCACCAGTTGCTCCACGTACGGCTGCCGTGGAGGAAATGAACTGAAAAATGCCCTTGCGTGCCTTGATGAAGTGGGGGAGCAGGTGGCGGGCTACGCGAGCCGCGCCAAAGACGTTGACATCGAATGTAGCCTGCCAGGCGTCATCATTGAGCGTATGAATCAATCCGTCGCTGGACAGGGCAGGCGCATAGATAACCGCGTCGATCGTCCCGAAATCCGCGATGACCTGCTGGACAGCCGACCGGACGCTTTCATCGGACGTGACGTCCATGAACAGCCCGCTGGTGTCTGCCGAGCGCTTGGTACTGATGACTTGATAGTTGTTGTTTTCCGCCTCGCGGACAATGGCCGCGCCTATTTCACTGGAACCGCCAACTACCAGAAGATTCTTGTTTTGCATATATAAAGCCATAAATTCAGAGGATTAAAAGGCAACCCTTGCACTGCTGAAACCTAAGTTTCAGGACCTCTTCATCAATATCCGGTTTGATGATTTTCTTGCTGTTCTGTCGAGTGGCTTTTGTCGGCAGTACTTGCACTTTCAACAGTGCAATGAGTTGTAACAATTGGTGTGGCGGAGGGACTATGCAGCAAGCTTAAACGGGCTGTCAAGGATCTTGGATCCAAAAAAATCAGCCCATAATGCAAAATAAAAAAATCATATAATGCTAATAAATTCATATAAAACAACGTCTTAATAAATATGTGCATGAATGGCATGCATAAATGAGTTCTATCGATAGAAAAAATAATTCGACTCTTTGAAAGTAGTAAATGAGGGCAGAGCGCCACTATTCGGCTGTTGTTGCACTTTATTAGTGCATTGATAAGGGCGCACAAGATCAAGGATTGAAAACTTCGGGTTCTTCAACTTTCGTGCGGAGTCATCCGGCCTTTGAGCAGGATTTAATAATTAAATTGAGGTTTTGTTTAAAGTCGGTTAGATCGTTGTCTTTCAGTCATCTGACGGGACAGCACAAGGTGCGTGGTGACAGGTGATCGACAGGCCTGTCCTGCAGAGGATTGCGGAGCAATCAGTCCAGAGAGACTGGATCGTCGGCCCGTTTTTCTCCCGACACGCCTGGCCTAAGGTGGCCTCCAGATATTTATTGGAGGTCACCATGAATCACCCAACCCTGTTTTCTTCGATCCAGATCGGCCCGCATGCCTTGTCCCACCGCGTGGTCATGGCGCCGTTGACGCGCATGCGTTCCGAGCCGGGCGATCTGCCCGGTGCGTTGATGGCTGAATACTATTCGCAGCGTGCCACCGCCGGCGGCCTGATCATTTCCGAAGCCACTGTGGTCTCGACCACCGGCAATGGCTATCTCGGTTCGCCGGGCCTGTACAACGACGCGCAAATTGCTGGCTGGAAAGCCATCACCGATGCGGTTCACGCCAAGGGCGGGCGGATTTTCCTGCAACTGTTTCATGCCGGGCGCCAATCCCACAGCGACATGCAGCCTGACGGCGCACAACCCGTGGCGCCTTCGGCGGTCGAGTACGACGGCGTGGCCTACACCGCCAGCGGCTGGGTCCCGAGCACACCGCATCGTGCCTTGAGCGAGCCGGAAGTCGTGGCGCTGGTGGAGGATTTCCGCCGCGCCTCGGCGCGAGGCCTGGAAGCCGGATTTGATGGCGTGGAAATCCACGGCGCCAACGGTTACCTGATCGACCAGTTTCTGCAGGACGGCAGCAACCGTCGCACCGATGCCTACGGCGGCACGATCGCCAGGCGTGCGCGGTTCCTGATGGACATCACCCGGGCGGTGATTTCGGTCTGGGGTCATGAGCGCGTGGCGGTACGTCTGGGCCCGAGCGGCAATTTCGGCGACATGAAGGACAGCGATCCTGAAGCGCTGTTTGTGTATGTCGCCGAGCAACTGGCCGAGCTGAAACTGGCGTATCTGCACTTGATCGAACCGCGCGTGCTGGGCAATTCGATCGATGAAAGCAAGGATCAGAACCCGGTGGCGGCGCAGTTGATCCGCCAGCATTACGACGGCGTGATCATCGCGGCGGGCGGTTTCAATGCCGCGTCGGCCGAGCAGATTCTGCAAGCGGGGGATGCCGACCTGGTGGCGTTCGGTCGCGACTTCATCGCCAACCCGGATCTGCCGGAACGCATCCGTCATGACCTGCCGCTCAATGCCTACGACCGTGACACCTTCTACGGTGGCAGTGCGGTCGGGTTTACCGATTATCCGTTTTACCAGCAGAGTGCCTGATCGGTTTCAGCTTCTGCGTTGAAGGTAATACCGCCATCGCGGGCAGGCCCGCTTCCACAGGCGATTGTGGGAGTGGGCC